>JAJZJN010000190.1 GCA_021851165.1 Actinomycetes bacterium | reverse complement strand
CGAGGCCACCTCATAGCGGACCTCGATCCGTTGGCAGCCGAGCCTCCACCTATGCACCCGGAGCTGGATCCGCTCACCTATGGGCTTACGGTATGGGATCTCGACCGGACCTTCATCGTGGACGGGCTCGCGGGTCGTGACACGGCGACGCTTGGCGAAGCGCTCGATATATTGCGTGACGCCTACTGCCGCACGCTCACCGTCGAGTACATGCACATCCAGGATCCCGACCAGAAGCGCTGGATCCAGCAGCATCTCGAGGGAGTCCCGGCATCACTGTCCCCCGACGAGCAGAGGCATATCCTCGATCGCCTAAACGCCGCCGAGGCGTTCGAGAGATTCCTGCACACCCGCTACGTGGGCCAGAAACGCTTCGGTCTCGAAGGAGCCGAGTCGGCGATAGTGCTGCTCGACACGGTGCTCGACGAAGCGGTGGCGGAGGGGCTGGCAGGTGCTGTGATGGGCATGGCACACAGAGGCCGGCTCAACGTGCTGGCGAACATAGTGGGCAAGTCCTACGGCGAGATATTCCGTGAGTTCGAGGGAGATCTGGATCCGGAGTCGGTCCAGGGATCCGGAGATGTGAAGTACCACAAGGGCGCTTCCGGGAAGTTCGTCGGAAGATCCGGCAGGGAGCTGCGGGTATCGCTTGCCTCCAACCCGTCGCATCTCGAGGCGGTGGATCCTGTGGTGGAGGGAATGGCCCGGGCCGAGCAGGACGACCTGGGGCCTGACAGGCGATTTGAGGTGCTACCCATACTGGTCCATGGCGACGCTGCGTTTGCCGGCCAGGGCGTGGTGGCCGAGACTCTCAATTTCTCCCAGCTTCCCGGATACCGCACTGGGGGAACGGTTCACCTCGTCATCAACAACCAGCTCGGGTTCACCACAGCACCAGCCTCGGCGCGCTCGTCGGTTTACCCCACCGACGTGGCGAAGATGGTCCAGGCACCTATTTTCCATGTGAACGGCGACGACCCCGAAGCATGCGCCCGCGCAGGCCGGCTGGCCTTTGCCTTCCGCCAGGCGTTCCACGTGGATGTGGTTATCGACATGGTCTGCTACCGCAGGCACGGGCACAACGAGGGTGATGACCCCAGTTACACCCAGCCGAGGATGTACTCGATCATCGAGTCGACACGGTCGGTGAGGAAGCTGTACACAGAGGCGCTCGTCCGCCGGGGTGACATCACTCTGGAAGAAGCCGAGGGAGCTCTGGAGGATTTCCAGGCACGCCTCCAAGCAGCCCTGGACGAGACCCGCCAGTCGGCTCCGCCGCAGCCGGTGGCCTTGACTCCAGCACCGGTGCCAGAGGAGCCTCCGGCGGGGGTGTTTACCGGTGTGGATCGAGCCGTCTTGGAGCACCTTGCAACGGTCACCATGACCGTGCCGGAGGGATTCACGCTCCACCCGAAGCTGGCCCGGCAGTTCGCCCAGAGGGTGCAGATGCTTGACAGTGGCGAGGTGGACTGGGCGACGGGCGAAGCTCTGGCGTTCGGCTCGCTCGTGCTCGAGGGCACGAGTGTGCGGTTGGCCGGCCAGGACACCCGCCGGGGAACGTTCAGCCAACGCCATGCAGTGCTGGTCGACTACGAGACAGGGGCAGAGTGGGTGCCGCTTGCCCATCTGAGCCCCGGCACCCAGACAGGTCATTCGGGCCACGCGGGAAAGTTCGCAGTTCACGACTCCCTGCTGTCGGAGTACGCGGCCCTGGGTTTCGAGTACGGCTACTCAGTGGTCGCGTATGACACGCTCGTAGCCTGGGAAGCCCAGTTCGGTGACTTTGCCAACGGCGCGCAGGTGATAATCGACAACTTCCTCACAGTCGCCGAGGACAAATGGGCGCAGCTCTCAGGCCTTGTCATGCTGCTGCCCCACGGATACGAGGGACAGGGTCCCGAGCACTCCTCGGCACGCCTGGAGCGCTTCCTCACCCAGTGCGCCAGGGGGAACATCAGGGTGGCGCAGCCTACCAACGCTGCGCAATACTTCCACCTGCTGCGTTCTCAGGTCCGCGGTACGCGTCGCCGGCCGCTGGTGGTGCTCACCCCGAAGTCCCTACTCCGGGCACGGCAGTCCCGCTCTCCATGGGATGCCTTTGCAAACGGCTCTTTCGAGACGGTGCTGGACGATCCGGACTTCACCACCAGCAGTGGCGCCGGCAATCCTGGTGCGCTTGATCCGGCGGCCGTGCGCCGGGTGCTGTTGTGCTCGGGCAAGGTGGCCTATGAGGTGACAGCCCGCCGCGAGGCTCTGCTGGCGGGTGGGAAGGGCGCCTCTGCAGAAGGGCTTGATCCGGCGGCCGTGGCTGTCGTGCGTGTGGAGCAGCTGTATCCCTGGCCCGAGGCCCGACTCGCTGAGGTCCTGGCGCACTACCCGCAGGCCGAGCAGGTGGTGTGGCTGCAGGAGGAACCCGAGAACATGGGTGCGTGGACATTCGCGCACGGGAGGCTTCACCGCCTGGTTCGTGACAGCTACGAGCTGTTCCATGTGAGCAGGGCCGAGTCGGCCAGTCCGGCCACCGGGAGCGCTGCTATCCACCAGCTGGAGCACGAGGATCTGCTCACGCGCGCATTCGCGTGAGGCACGGTGTTGCCTCAGCCGAGCATCTCGCGAGCCAGGCCCTCCCATAGCTCGGTCGACAAGCGGAGCGACTCGACGTCGACGCGTTCGTCGACACCGTGGAACATCGCCCCGTAGTCCTCGAACGAAAGCCGGTTGCTGAACAGCCCGAATCCATAAGCCACCGTTCCGAGCCGGCGGAAGAACCGAGCGTCGGTTGCACCAGCTGTGAGGAATGGTATGCAGCGGGCCTCCGGGTAGTGGCGGCCGGCCACTCGTTGCATGGCATCCCACATGGGAGTGTCGGAAGGGGAGCTGCTGGCGCTGTCAGTCGACCCCCAGGTGATGTCGACCTCTCCGGCAAGGTCGCCTAGGGCAGCGGACATCATCGCCTCCACTTCCCTGGCCCCCCATCCGGGCAGGACACGTATGTCCACCTGGATCTCCACACGGTCGGGGATGACGTTTACCTTGGTGCCGCCATGAGCGACGGTCGGGGCGACCGTGGTATGCGTGGAGGCGTGTATCTGGCGAGCCAAGCCGACAGCGGGAAGATCATCGCACAGAGGGCCTACACGCTCAGGATCGAGCATCGCGTCGGTGAGCTCTCCAGGCAATGCCAGGCCTCTCACGAACCTGCGCCACGACTCGTGTATCTCGGCCGGTATATCGTGCTCGGCCAAGCGGCGGACTGCCTCGGCAGCTTTTACCAGAGCGTTATCGGTTCGCAGAGGCTGCGAGGCATGACCCGGGGCACCCTTGACCACGAGGGTGCACCACCACGATCCCTTCTCGGCGGTTACAACGGGCAGGCGGATCCCCGCGGGCGTCGCGATGGGGAAGCCACCGGCCTCGGTGACGAGGAAATCGGTCGCCACCTCGGCTGCGGCGTAGGTCGTGAGCCAGCCTGCACCATGGGTTCCGAGAGCTTCCTCGTCCGCCACGGCGATGAAGACTAGATCGCCCG
>JAJZJN010000189.1 GCA_021851165.1 Actinomycetes bacterium | reverse complement strand
CGACCACTTGCGGGACATTCCTGACACGGTGTTGGACTTCTCCAGCTCCGCCGCCGCCGAGACCACCAGCTCAGACGCCAACCCAGTATCCAACGTGGAGACTGATCCGATCATCCAGTCCGGATGCCGCACTCTCACGACAACGCAGGCAGGGGGGCCTGGCGCGGCGAACTACACATTCATACCTAGCGGTGATGCGGGAGCATACGGCGCGACCCTCATTGGAGCGCCAGTGGTGCACGCTGACGCCGTCCTCTACGGCAAGAGCGCCGAGATAGCGGCTAGCCTCTGGCAGGTAGACCCCAAGACAGGCGAGCAGACCCTGATCACACGGTCGGTAAAGCGCGTCGTAGGCAGGCCGGACCAGGCTCTGCGCCTCGCATTCGAGCTATGGCCGACAGCTTGGTTCGTCGCTCCCGGAGATGAGCTGCAACTGCAGCTCACCCAGAACGACGCACCGACCTGGAGGCTCGACAACGAGCCGTCCGCGTGGCTGTATTCCACGGTGAATCTGCGCATACCAGCCCTGGTAGCCGGGGCCGGGATGGCTCGCAGCCCCTCGGGATCGGGGGACGGCCGTCCGTAGCCGGGAGGGCAAGGTCCTCAGATCCACGCGTCGGGTGTAGGGTCGCTCGCCTGACCCTTGGTGTGCTCAAGTCCGGAGCGGTCTCCGCCGATATGGTGAATAACAGGTTTTGCTCGGGCCCGGGCGCCTCACGGAGAGGTCCCGACCGGGCAAACAGGGGGATAGACCATGCGAGGATGGGTGTCGCGCATCGTCCGGATGATTGCGGTGGCGGCCATCGGCACGACTGCTGTCATCGTGCTCGCGACCGAGGCGCCGGCATCCGCTGCCACCCTCACAAGCGTCGGCTGGTCTGTGAGCAACTCCGAGACCGGGCTCGCGAACGTGACGTACGCGTGGGACTTCACAACGGCGACGCTTGCCAGCCTGAGCAGCATCACCATGACGATCCCGAGCGGCACCGCATGCTCGTCCATCGCTATCGTGAGCGTCTACGGGCTCGGCGCAGGCACTCTCAGCTGCTCGGGTACCACGGTGACCTATGCAGTCACAAGTGTCGTCTCGGTCGCGGCCGGCGTGCCCATCTACATAAGCGCGAGCGGCTTCACGAACACCTCGACGGCCGGGAGCTACACCAGCGCGGTGACCACCCTTGCAGCGGGGCTGTCGATTGACACCGGCACCAGCTCGAGCGTGAGCTTCGGCTCCTCTGGGACCCAGGCGACGGTGGTCATCCCCGAGTCGCTTACCTTCACCAACTCCACGCCGAGCATCATGCTCTTGCCCGTCCCCGGCGGCCCTGCGGTGAGCCAAGCGGTGACCCTGAGCATCGCAACCAACGCCGGCCAGGGCTACACCCTGGCAGCAAGCACTTCGGGCATCACGGCAACCTCTGGCTCACACACCTACACCCTCGCACAGCAGGCCACGCCGTCCACCACGCTTGGTACGAATAGATTTGCTGCCACCGTCACCTTGACCACCGCCGGTACCTCGTTAGCGGCGCTGCAGGGTAGCTGGGGCACCACAGGTGAGTATGTCGGCTATGCCTCGAGCTCCTCGGGTGCCACGTATACGATCGTGACCGCAACCGCCCCGACGGGGGCGACTGCCGACCAGCTCGTCGTCACGGATGCTACGCAGGTGAACAATGGCCAGCCAGCCGGCACCTACACGGGTACGATCACCTATGTGGTGACACCGACCTATTGAGAACTTGGCAGTCGGCAGTGGGATGAAGGTGCGTGGTGTGGCTGGTACCCGTGAAGCTCTTTGCGCCGGTCCGCTGCTGGGCGAGCCGGTGGTTCGTGCTTGTCGCGACGATCCTCGCGATGGTTTGCGGCGGTGCCGCTGAGGCTGGCGCGACCCAGCCGAGAAGCGCTGCGGCTACCACGGCTAAGGCCCGGTCCCCGGTCACCCTGACGGTGTCATGGCCCTCCCCGAACAAGCCGCTCCGAGCGGTCCCAGGCGGTGTGGCCGCCGGAGAGTTCTGGGTAACCAATCCGACTAGAAGCCCGATCGGGGTTCAGGTGCTGGCAGCAGGCGTGTCGGCGCAGGACAACGGTTCCCTGCGCTTTTCCAGCCGGCCGAGCCCGTGGCTCAGGGTGCTGTCGATCTACCCAGCGGCCTTCGTGGCATCACCGGGCTCGACCACCACCGTGACGGTCCGGGTCGTGATGGGCGACGTTCCCACAGGGGTCTACCTGGCTGGGTTCGTGGTGCGCCCCGAGATCTCCTCTCGTGACATCACGGTCGTGAACGAGATCGGTGCAATCGTGACGTTCGAAATACCCGGACCGGAGCATCCCCGGCTGCGGGTGCGTCTGGTGGTACCGGGCAGGGCCCTGCCGTTCGGGCTGGCCACACTGCAGATCGCCGATTATGGCCAGGTGACCCTACGTGTGCTGGACGATTCCCCGTCCAGTGGCTTTGCCTACGAAGCCTTCGGACTCTCAGGCCGGCCCGGCCGGCCCGTCGTCATCGGGGAGGCGAACCCGGCGGTCGAGCAAGCTGCCGGAGAGATCCGTGAACCCGTGGCTTTGTATTTCCCCTGGCGCTATCGCGATGTGGCGCTGCATTGGCGACCCGCGGTATTCGGCGTGGGAACCGCGACGGTGAGGGGCATTGCCTACGATCACATCACGCCCACCACGCTCACGAGTGTGGGCGCGAGCGCGACGGTACTTGTCGTATCACCGTGGTGGCCCCTCGGGATCGCAGCCGTAGTCGCGGCGGTGGCGCTCGAAGAGCTGTTGGCGGCATGGCGTCGCTGGCGGTCGAACCAGGCTCGCCCCGGCCGCAGGCCCAGCGTGACTAGCAACGCGCTCCCATCGACGGCGGTGCGAGTGGTCGGGTGGGCGCTCGCGCTCGTAATAGGCGCCTTCGCTAGCGTCGCGGGGGACGCGGTCATCGTGGCCGGCGGCTTAGTCGTGTTCGTGCTGGTGTCCCTGCTCGTGAGCGGCGCCATGAGCGGGGCTCGCCGTCGCGGCGAGCACGACGGACGCGATTGGGGCCAGCGCCTGTTCGTGCTCCAGGGGCTCGCAGCCGCATTCGCTGTCACCGCCGTGAGCGGCGAGGCTCTGGCTCTCCATGGACCCGGGCAGGCTCTCGCTCTAGGTCTCCTTGGCGCTACCGTCCTCTCCCTCGGGTTCCTTGGCGTGCTGCGGTCTGCTGTATGACACTCATCAACTGCTCCTTAAGGCATTGTGGCCGAATCGGCGGGTCGACCTCTGGTGATATGGGCGGCGCCACCCCACGTAGCTCTAGCATCCCCAATACCACCAGCCTCCATGAGCGAACTCCGGATCTCGAGCAGGCCTGCGCATGGCTCACGGCCACTGGCATACGGGGCACACAGGTAATACAGGGCACATAGGGCATACGGGGCACACAGGTAATACAGGGCACATAGGGCATACGGGGCACACAGGTAATACAGGGCACGGAGGGTATACAGTAGATGCGCGTCAGTCAACGATAAGGAGCTAACCGCGGATGCGTACTTATGAAGTAGACGAACGTACTATAGGG
>JAJZJN010000188.1 GCA_021851165.1 Actinomycetes bacterium | reverse complement strand
ACAGCTTGGCAGAAGACCTGAGCGGTGCAGGATATCCCGGCTAGCTGGGTCACATGCGGCGGAAGCGTCTCGGTCTGCCAGGACACGCCGTTCCATCCGAGCGCGGCGCTGCTTTGGTGGCCATAGAAGTCGTAGGTGCCCACCGCCTGGCAGAAGCTGGAAGAGTCGCACGACAGCCCATAGAGCAGCACGTCGGCAGGTGTGCTAGACGCCATATGCCAGGACACGCCGTTCCAGGCAAGTAAGACGTTGCTTCCCTGCGCCAGCTCGCAGAGCTCGGATGAGATGCACGACACGCTGGCGTCTAGGCCGCTCTCTCCCGCAGGTAGAGCCTGAGTCTGCCAGGAGGCGCCGTTCCAGGTAAACGCGAGAGCGAGGCTACCCGAGGACTCCCCGACGGCTTCACAAAAATCGGTAGACACACACGAGATGCTGCGTGGGTTAAAATCAATCTTTGCCAAGGGCATGGCCTGGGTCTGCCAGGACACGCCGTTCCATCCGAGCGCGATGGCGTCATCATTGCTCTTTGAACCGAGTATCTCGCAGAAGCTGGGCGAGGAGCATGACACGGCGCTCAGGGAACCTACTCCGAGCGGCAGAGCCTGGGCCTGCCACAAGACTCCGTTCCAGGCCACCGCGAACGCGGAGAACACCGTGCCGACATATCCGTAGCCGACTGCCTCGCAAAACGAGGGAGAAGTGCAGGAAATGTCGTCAAGGCCACTTACCTCTGCTGGCAGGGTCTGCACCCGCCACGTGGCGCCGTCCCAGATGAGCGCGACGGGGAGGTCTGTGGGTAGCGCGACGGGACCGCTGGTGCTCATGGCAACAGCCGCGCAGAAGATCGTGGAGGTACATGACACCCCCGTGACGTCGTAGACCCCCACGGGAAGGGCCTGGTCCTGCCACGTCCCGCCGTCCCACATGAGGGCGCCGGCACTCTGCCCCACCGCCTCGCAGAAGCTCGAAGAAGCGCAGGACACGAAATTGAGGGAGCTGGGAGGAGGTGGGTAGGCCTGTTGGACGTACCAGCGAGCGGGTGGCCCGGCTGCGGCAGCGGGAGGCGAAGTCGACACGAATAGGGCGAAGAAGCCGGAGAGCGCAATGCAGAGAGCGAGGAGCAGGTGAGTGCCGATGTCCCTCGGGGCACGCTCCGGCCTCATGAGGCGCGAGCAGGCTGTGCGTCCAATGTACGAGAGCCAGCAGTCGGTGCGGGGCTGCCATCCGGCTCTCCTCCCTGTCGAAACATGACAGGTAGACAACGCCTCTGAATCTGTGTTCGGCGGTACACCCTAACGAGTGAAGAAGGCAGCGGCACCACCTCTCCAGTTTCGTTCGAGATCGCTCCCTGCTGGAAAGCGCCTGCCGAGCTCGAGGCTAAGCATTCCATGAGCGAAGGATAACAGTGCCTGAACGTTCAACCCGAGGCAAGTGTGACGTGTGCGTAGGTCGGTACGAGCTCGACCCATGTGTTGCCAGGCGCGAGATCGATAGTGTGGCCACTGGCGGTAACGAGCCGGATCACCTGGTGTATCGACGAGCGCTCCCAGTAGCCGGTGATGGCTTGCCCATTCCTCAGCACCGTCGCCGACCCTTGGCCGACAGTGATGCTGTGGATGCCATGGTCACCCTCGGCGTCCTCGACGTAGGGGCCGGGTGTGGTCGTCACGCGCTCGATCACCACGTTGGCAGCGGACATCTGCGTCCCGCTGGCGCCATAGGCAGGGGTGCTCCCGTAGAAGCGAAGCCAGCGATTCAGCGAGGGATCCCACTGCCAGGTGACCTCCAGGATGCTGCTGTAGGTGAGGGCTGCAGATGCGACGGTGCTCACAGCACTTCCCGTGGGTGCATTCACGGAGTAATGGAACAGGGCGGGCGGCGGTGTTTTCGATGAGTCAAGTCTCCACAAGCTCGAGGTTGCCACGTAGAGATTGTTCGGTGCGAGCTGCGAGGGGTTCCGATGGTAGAGGTCGTAGTGCCTGAAGAAGTCGGCATCGAACAGCGGTGACGATGCTACGAGGGCCCGGTCCGGGTTGATACCCCCGGCGAAGCCGAAGATCGGATGACCCAGCTGTTCGAGGAGCTGCACGTCGACCCAGCGCGTCGATCGCACGGGCCCCACCCGGGATGCACCTCGACACTGGAACACGGCAATGAACCTGGTGATGGCTCCCTCTATGGGTACCTCGAAAACGATGTCGGCTCTGGAGATCCCGCTCTGGGGACGCGCCGCGGGATTATTGCCTATCTTGACAGCAACAGCCGGGCGATCGGGTGGCCTTCCACCAGGAGCCGGTGCCCCGGTGAGCGGGCAGACTCCCGTCGTCACAGCGGTAGCCGGGGAAGGGACCGAGCTTGCTTTGGTTGCCCGCGATGGAGTCCTGACGACATCGGTTGGCCGTGATTCGTTGCGGGAGATGACCAGAAGTGCTGTAGCCAGAGCAACCACCACCAGACCGATCCCAGCCGAGAGCGCTCTTCTGCGATGTGTTCCGCGCCTAGCGACATCCGCCCGCCGGTGACGACTACGGCTCTTCGCGTGGCGAGGTCTGCCCCTGGGGGTGTTGGCATTCGGCACCGGAACACAATAGGTGCCCAGCGTGCCGACCTGGTGTCGCTTGCCACCCGGAGGCTGATTGAGCCCGGACGCGATGCCGGTGCACGGCGATGCCCTGTGCCCTCGAAGCGTTCCGCAGCTACCATCATCTGCGTGAGCCAACAGGAGCCAGATCAGTCGGGAAGCACTCCTGGATGGCGAGGCACTGCTGTCGTTACCGGGGCGTCGAGCGGGATCGGCGCCGCCACGGCGCGTGCTCTTGCTGTGGCGGGATTCGACGTCGTGATCGGCGCCCGGAGGCTGGACCGCCTAGAGGCGCTGGCGGGCGAGATCGGGCCCCGCACCGCACTCGCAGAGCTCGACGTGTGCGACCAGACATCGGTCACCAGGTTCTGTGCCGGCATCCCAGCGTGCCGTGTGCTTGTGAACAACGCAGGTGGTGCGCTTGGCCAGGAGCCGATCGAGTCGGCCGACGAGGACCACTGGCGGCATATGTACGAGACGAATGTTCTCGGCACATTGCGTATGACACGAGCACTTCTCCCCACGTTGGAAGCCTCGGGTGACGCCATCATCGTGAACGTATGCTCCGTTGCATCATTCGAGGCGTATGCCGGTGGCGGTGGTTACATAGCAGCCAAGCACGCTGAACGAGCCCTTACGGACGTCCTACGTCTCGAGCTGCTCGGCCGTCCGGTCCGGGTGAGCGAGATCGACCCTGGACTCGTGGACACCGAATTTTCCCTGGTGCGCTTCGGCGGTGACGTCGACAGGGCGCGGTCGGTCTACGAGGGCCTGACCCCCTTGCGAGCGGAGGACATCGCAGAGGTAATCGCATTCGTGGTGACCAGGCCTGCCCATGTCGATCTCGATGAAGTAGTCATCAGGCCTCGCGACCAGGCTCGTGTGTGGCGCGTGAATCGGCGCGACGACCTGCACGAAGCGTAGGTTGAACGCCGTAGCCCGGGGAATTGACCGCCTACCAATGGCTGAAGCCAGGGGCTT
>JAJZJN010000187.1 GCA_021851165.1 Actinomycetes bacterium | reverse complement strand
GCCCGGCACCATGCCGAACCGATGATCAGAATCGTCGGTGCGTTATGTGCAGCGCTCGACCCCGACCCCCACCTTCACCAGGGTCGATGGGTCCACGCTGTGCATAACCCAGCGCTGTTCATAGGGTGGATTATGTGCAGCTGCACATAAGCCACCTTGCGGGGTTCCGGTCTTGGTCTCCCTCCTCACCCCGTCCTCGGAGAGGACACCGGCGTGGAGGAACGCCTTCACCAGCCCCACGATCCGCCTGTCTCCGATCCGATGTCGCACCCGGTCCAGAAGGGCCGTGTGGTCGATCTCGTCGAAGCACGCCGTGATGTCACCTTCGAGCACCCAGGTATAGCCGTGGGTGGCGAACATGTGAATCTCGGCAATGGCGTCATGGGGTCGGCGTCGAGGTCGGAAGCCATAACTGCACGGCTTGAAGTCCGACTCGAAGACCGGTTCGAGGACCAGCTTCATGCTGGCTTGCACGCACCTGTCCATGGCGGTCGGGATGCCAAGGCGGCGCAACTTGCCCGACGCCTTGGGGATCATCCGCTCCCGCACGGGCAGCGGCACGAACCTTCCTGCTTTGAGGTTCTCTCGCAGCAGGGGGAGGACCGTGGCGGAGCCGAAGAGGATGTCGGCGGGTTTGACGCCGTCCACCCCGGCTGAGCGTGCGCCCCGGTTGCCCCGCACACGAGCCCACGCAACGGTCAAGAAGGCGGGATCGCAGACGAGGTTGAACAGGTCACAGAACCGACGTTGGGGGCTGTCGGTCGCCCATTGGTGCAGCTTGACCTGGATCCCCAGTACCCTGGCCTCGGCTTCTTCGAGCGTTGGCCATGGTGCGTCGGTGTTCACCGTCGACCTCCTGGCATTCCAGTTCCACCACTGCGGACTTGCTGGGTCCCTTCGCCATGTGGCCGGCTTTCCCGTCCTCGGACTACTACGGACCCTCCGCCCCATCTCGAAGCCGTCAGTCGACGGTGGACCTGCCCGCCTTCGTGCTGGCGGCACGGAGGGGAGGGCGACTTCGAGACGGTTCCCACGTTCACCATGTCCCGGTTGGCAGGATCGGTGCCCAGCTTTGCCCCTGCGGCCTCGCCACGGCTACGCCGCAGACATTCGCCGTGGCCTCGTGGTCGGCACACAGAACCGACGTCGGAGTCGTGTCCCTGTTCAACGCAGGGATGACGCGCACCGCTGCCCAACCCATATCCACCAGGTTGGAGCTGGTTCCACGCTTGAGGGGGTTCAACCACTGGTTCATTCTCATTACACCTCTCTGCCTCGCTTGCCGGACCCGAGTCGTCTGGCAGTGCCGACTCGTCCCGTCGTTGTCAGGGCTGCTTCCCGTCCTCCCCTGCACCTCCAGGTTCAGACTGCCCTCAGCTTCACCGGACTGCTGCGACAGCCCGGAGAGGCGGGTCTCTCACCCGCCTCCGGCAACATGGCGCCTCGTGGCGCACCCGTGTCGACGTGAAAGAAGTCGCACGCCATTAATCCCTTCGCCTGGGAAGAGAGGAACTCGGCCCAGGTTGGTCCCGATCGCCGCGGTGACGGTTCGACGCCATGGTGCTCCAGGATCGCCCAGACGCTCGAGGGGGCGATGACGATGCCCGTGGTGGTGAGCTCGCCCTCGATCCGGCGGTAGCCCCAGTCGGGGTTCTCCTTCGCCAACCGGAGGACGAGCGCAGTGGTTCCCTTGGCGATGCCAGGTCGACCGGGCCGGCCGTGCGAATAGGTCCAGCGCTTGGCGACGAGATCACGGTGCCAGCGCAGCAGGGTGCTGGCTGGACGAAGAAGCGCCCGAGTCGCTGGCGTGGGAGCAGCCGCGCCAGCGCAGAGAGCAGCGCGCGGTCGGCAGGCTCGAGCGCAGGCCGGTCGACCTGGCGCCGGAGGACCGTCACCTCGTGACGGAGCAGGACGACTTCGATCGCCAGGTCCGTGTCCGCCCGACAGGTGAGCCGGATCAGCTGAAGGACGCGACAGAACGCCCGGTACAGGAACGAGAGGGCCATCCGCTGATGGTTGCCGCATCAGAGCCTTGCGTCAAAGTCCAGGTCACGGGTGTGGCTGGCATTCTCGGCACGGACAAGCTCGCCCGAGCTCAGCTCGCTCCAGCGCCAGCTACTTGGCCTTCTCGGAGTGCCAGCCGGCCGCTACCGGTGAGCATGTGGGGGACGCATAACCGCCGCCGGATGTGCGGAAAGCCAGTTCGGTGCTTGCCGGGCTGGAGGGATAACGCATGGCGGCATCCCGTCCAAGCGCAGCCACCACGGGTGCGCCGCCGTTTGGCGCTCGGAAGAGGAACGGGTCGTTAGCCCCTACTGCCCAGGGGTAGGCGTCCTTACGGTAGATGCATGGTCTCATGCGGCGAGTCGCAGCATGAGGAGACATGGAGGGTCATCATGAAGATGCGCGCGAGATCGGCATTTCTGTTCGTCGCCATGGCCGCTGTCAGCGCTGGATTCGTGCCTGCCTTCGCCGGGGTGGCGAGTGCCGCACCGACTCTCCCCCCGCCGCCACCCGTGAACCAGAACGCTCCGGAGCACGCCGGCACCGCGTGCGACGCGATCCTGACGAACAATCCCAACACCACGCCACCCGGCTTTCCGAATGGCTTTGGCGAGGACATTTTCGAGCAGGTCGGCTACACGATGGGCTGCTTCGGATAGCGCAACAGGCTCAGAGCGACCAAGATGCCAAGCCGAAGATCTGGACTTCGGCCCGGGTTTTCGGAGAGGTGTCCGTGTGTGGTGATCAGCTTCCGCCCAGTAACGGGGAGCAAGAACACGGCTCTTATGGCGGGTGAAGGGTCCAAGTATCTACGCGACCGGATATCGGCGCGACAGGGATGGACGAATCTCACTGGGAGGAAACGCGCGAGGGTGCGTGTCGCATGGGCTGCCCGTGTCGCGGAGGCGATGGCGTCGTGGTAGGCGTCGCAGCTGTGCGCTCGAAGCGACAGGTGGGGTGAGGGATCAGGCGGCGAGTTCGTACTCGTGGATGACTACGCCGAGGACGTCGGTTCGGGTGACTTTCGTGCCGCCCGTCGTCGAGCGTGGGTCTGGCGGGAGGAGCCGGAGGCTCCGGTGGGGTCGGGCCTTGTTGTAGTGCTTGACGTATTGGGCGAGGATCGTATCCAGGTGGCGCCGCGACAAGACGAGCAGATGGTCGAGGCAGTCCTCTCGGTCCGTGCGCACCCAGCGCTCGGCGAACGCGTTGGCCCGCGGGGATCGCACCGGGGTCTTGATGGCTTCGATGCCGATGGAGGCGAGCACCGCGTCGAAGCTGACGGTGAACTTGGTGTCCCGGTCTCGTAGGCAGAACCTGAATCGCTGGCCGGCGTCTTCGAGTTCCGCACAGAAGTTGCGGGCGACCTGGGTCACCCACTCCTGGCTGGGGTTGGCCGTGACGCCGAGCAGATGCACGACGCGGGAGTCGATCTCGATCACGAACAGGACGTAGTAGCGCCGCAGGCAAACGGTGTCGACGCTGAAGAAGTCGGTCGCCACGATGCCTCTTGCTTGGCCACGTAGGAACTCGGCCCAGGTCGGCCCCGCGCGCCGTGGCGCGCGGTGAAGGCCGT
>JAJZJN010000044.1 GCA_021851165.1 Actinomycetes bacterium | reverse complement strand
TGGGAGCCCCAGCCTTCATGTCGGTCAGGTCTATCGGGGTGACGGTGTTGCTCCCGAGGTTCGCCACGAGAGCCAGGTCGCCCCCAGGCCCGCCTATTGCCACGGCATCGGGCTCCACCCCTACGGCTATGGGAGCCCCAGCCTTCATGTCGGTCAGGTCTATCGGGGTGACGGTGTTGCTCCCGAGGTTCGCCACGAGAGCCAGGTCGCCCCCAGGCCCGCCTATTGCCACGGCATCGGGCTCCACCCCGGTACGCGCCGAAGAAACGACTTCGTGCGTGGCTGTGTCGATCTCCACCAGATTGTCAGCGGCTTCGTCTGTGACGAGCAGGGTATGTCCCCCGGGTAGCGCAGCCAGAGCGGAAGGCAGGCGACCGGTGCGGACTGAGGGTTCAACGCGACGTGCGGCGAGGTCGACAGGAGCAACGGTGTCGCCAGGCTGGCTCATATAGGCGAAGTTGCAGACCCATGCGTCCAGTCCAGAGATGGCAGGACGAGCGGCACCGAGCACTCCCGTGGTGCATCCAGTGGCCAGCAGAGCGACCGCAGCCAGCACAACTAATGCGCAACGAGTGTGGCAGCGGCCTCGTTCGTGCCGAAGATACTGAGCGTGACTAGAAAAATGCGCAACGTGGTCGTAAGCCACATGGGTCAGTGCCGCTCGGGCGAGCCTCGTCACAGCCCAACCAGCTTTGCTTGCCAGCTCGTGGAACGGCTGTGGCAGAGGCGTGGGAGCTGTTTCACGCAGGCGACCGTAGCGCCACGGGGGGCCGGCATGGCGACGCCAACGTGGCGAAGGGCGGCACGGGGGGTATCCAGGGCACGGGGGGTACCCAGGGCACGGGGGGTACCCAGGGCACGGGGGGTACCGGGGACCATGGCCGTGGCCGGTACAGGCCTGGCGGCTGTAGCGATCATCGTTGCCATGATGATGGGTACCGCCGTTCCGGCTGGTGCTTCCACCCACCCTGGCGGGATCATGGCTCGGTCATGGCACTCTGTTGCCGTGGTCCCCCCTCCGATCACGAAGGCATATCCGCGTTCCGAAGCCGGGATCCTACCTCCGGCCAATCCGGCAGCGAACATACCTCCGGATCCCAATTTCTTCACGAGTTGCTCGAGCTCGTCGCTGGACGAGTCCCAGGTATGCACCCAGGCAACACTCCAGGCGATAGCCAATGCAAGGGCGATGGAAGGCCTGGCACCCATGACCTTGCCAGCGGACTGGTACAGCCTCACTCCATCCGAGCAGCTATTCGTGGCGACGGACCTCGAGCGGACTGCCCGGGGCCTTCCTCCGCTGAGTGCTATGGCGACGGTGCTGGACCAGGCTGCCGCAGGGGGCGCCGCCGGCAACAGCGATCCGGTCCCTCCTCCTGGATTTCCGGCCAGCATGTGGACGAGCAATTGGGCTGGCGGGATGGGCTCACCGCTCGAGGCGGTTTATCTCTGGATGTATGACGACGGCCCCGGGAGCCCGAACGCGGACTGCATGCGGGCCGGGGATCCCGGTTGTTGGGGGCACCGTGATGACATACTCGCGAATTTCGCCTGCAATCCCTGCGTCATGGGTGCGGCGGTCAACCTCTCGGCCTGGCAGGGCTCCCCGTCGTGGGCGGAGGTTCTCGTGGACACCTCGGGCAGCCCGGAAGTGGACTTCTCGTGGACGGAGGTCCTGCCTCGCTTGCCGGGTGGTCCGGGTGGCGCCGGAATGCTTGCGCCGGCTGTGGGCGCCGTTGCCGCGCCTGGAGGGAAGGGCTATTGGATCGCCTCGTCCGATGGTGGCATCTTCAACTTCGGAGATGCCGGCTTCTTCGACTCGATGGCGGGATCAGGGTCTTCGTCCCCGGTGGTGGGCATGGCCGCCACTCCCGACGGACGGGGGTACTGGCTGGTCGGCTCGAATGGGGGAGTCTTCAGCTTCGGCGATGCAGGATTCTACGGATCGCTCGGCACGTTGCAGGTGACCCCTTCGTCCCCGGTGGTGGGCATGGCCGCCACTCCCGACGGACGGGGGTACTGGCTGGTCGGCTCGGACGGCGGGGTGTTCGCCTTCGACACCGACTTCTACGGTTCCATGGGTTCGGCGTGATCCGAGTAAGGCTGGATCGCGCGCCACCAAGCGCTGGCTTTCGTGACCGCAGGTGCCAACCAGCCATGGCGTGCTCGAATGGTGGGACCCCGGGCCACAGAAGCCCACCGGCCTGAGCGCGGACCTCTTCCCCTGGCTGAAGCCAGGGACTTGCCAAGGCGCAGCTGGTCAGCCGCGTGCGCAGGAGGTGCCGGCCGAGCGCTCCGCCGCCGACCAGCCCGGCAGGTTCGCCACCGGCCAGAAGTCCCCGGTGGCTGGGTCCTGCTCATATGGTACAGGCGGAGCGGTTCCCGCAGCGGCATCGGCAGCGATCAACCTCACAGCGCCAAGCAGCGAATCTATCTCTGCGGTCGTCGTTGACAACCCGCAGCTTGCCCTCACGGCACCAGGCATGTTGCGGTGGTCCCCCCTGCGCACCTCGTCACGGTAGAGGGCCACATGTGTGGGACCCAGGCCGAGCAGGCGCATTAGATATGGATGAGCGCAAAAGCAGCCGTGGCGCACCCCGATCCCCCATTCCGCGCTGAGCCGCGCGGCGACAAGCGCGTGATGGACGCCATCCACCACGAATGCTGCCACGGCCAGGGTAGGGGCCTGCGAGCCTGGAGGTGGACCCAGGAGCCTCACTCCCTCTATATGATCGAGCCCCTCGCGCATTCTATTTGCCAGGGCTGCCTCGTGGGCTTCGATGGATCCCCAGCCGATGCGGCCGATCTCGGCCATTGACGCCTCCATGGCGACAGCGCCGACGACGTTAGGCGACCCCGCCTCGTCTCGCTCTGGCGGAGCGCTCCAGACGACCTCGTCGAGATCTACCAGATCCACTGCACCTCCGCCTGCCAGGAACGGCTCTCCCTCTGCGAAGGTGGAGCGAGGGCCGACCAGCACGCCGGAGCCGTAAGGGGCGTACAGCTTGTGGCCGCTCAGGGCGACGAAGTCTGCCGCGAGTGGAATCGGGTGATGTGGCGCTAGCTGTGCTGCGTCGAGCACGACGCGCACCCCGTGCTCGTGTGCTGCGTCGATGATGTCGTCTAGCGGCGGGAGCCAGCCGCTTACGTTCGACGCGCCGGTGATCGCGAGGATCTTCGGTCGTGGGTTGTCGCGCAGGCCTGCGATGACGGCCTCGAGGGTAAATGTGCCGTCGGTCTCGCACTCGACGTACCGGCGTGTGGCCACCCTACCCCAGGGCAGGAGGTTGGCGTGATGCTCGACGACTGTCGTAAGCACGACATCCTGTCGATCGAGAGCCAGGCGATATGTGAGGTGGTTGATGGCTTCAGTGGTGTTACGACAGATGATGGCAACGTCGCGCTCAGGGTCCCCACCGCTGAAGGCGAGGGCTGTGGCACGGGCTGATTCGTAGGCGTCGGTGGATCGGCGCGACTTGAAACCGGCACCCCGGTGGACGCTCGAGTACCAGGGCATGAAGGCGGTAACCGCCTCCGCAACCGCCGGCAGTGCGGGAGTCGACGCTGCAAAGTCGAGGTTGATGTACTGGCGCTCGGTGCCATCGAGGCATGGAACCCGCAGATCACCACCTACCAGGCGCGCAAGGGACGGGGCAGGGTCGATCGGTTCTGCAGCGCCATGGAGTGCCACAGAGGTATTCGCTGGCGCAAAGCTGAGGCCTGACGTCGGGTTGCCACCAGGCCCGGCGATAACGTGGCCGGTCATCCAGAGCGCCTCCTAGGTGTCGGATGCCTACAAGCTATCTCTCCTTGGCGACCGCCGGAAGGCGTGGCCTGTACGATCAGGCGCGTGGACTACGCCAACCCTTCGCCCCGCCCGCACCAGGAGTTCGGTCCCTATGATGGGCGGGACCTCGCAGAGACTGTGGGGCATGCCTCGCCCATAGACCTGGACGCGATCGAGCGCGAGCTGAGCGATGTCGAGCTCGCCCTGGCACGCTTGGATGACGGCACCTATGGACGCTGTGAGGTGTGCTCGGCTGTGATCGATGACTCGGTTCTGGTGGATCTCCCGGCCATCCGTCGCTGCCCGGCTCATCTCTGAGAAGCTGCAACGAATGGCCGGGATGGAGATCAGGCCTTCTTCGTTTCCCAGAAGATCTCGCCGATCTCGCCGATCGAGTCGAGGAGCTTCTGCGCTACCGCCAGATCGTTCGTCCGCTTGGCCTGGCTCGTGGTCTTCTTCGCGGTCCAGAACAGCTCGTGGAGCTGAGGGTACTTCTCGAGGTGCGCAGGCGTGAAGTACTGGTACCACAACACGTCGAGATGCCGGTTGCACTCCCCGGCCACCTGCTCCTTGATCACAGTCGCGCGCTCTTTGAAGTACGGGTCGTCCGATGCGTTGTACTTCTCCATGATGGCTTTCACCGATTCGGCTTCCACTCGTGCTTGCGCTGGGTCGTACACGCCGCACGGGAGGTCGCAGTGGGCCATGACGATGCTGGGGGCGAACATCCGGTCCACTGCGGCGAGTAAACGGTCGGTTATGTGCATGTGTCGTGCTCCTTGCTCGGGAGTGGTATCGGTTACAGCAGGCACCACCTTAGCTATCCGTAGGGCGCCGTGATGCGCCCGGCGATGAGGTTATCGGTCGCGATCGGGCTACAGGCAGCTGTGCTCGTCGCGGCGGGAGCGCTAAGGCCGCGTCGCGTCGTGGTCGAGGGCGAGAGCATGGCGCCAGGTCTGCTTGCCGGTGATCGACTGCTCGTGGTGCGTGTCCGCAGGATCCAGCCCGGTGATGTCGTGGTGATTCGCGATCCGCGCGACTCCCGGCGATTGCTTGTGAAGCGCGTGGCGGCGTTGGATGCCGGGAAGGTTCTCGTGCTGGGTGACAATCAGAGCATGAGCACCGATAGCCGCGAGTTCGGTCCCGTGTCCCCAGGCCAGCTGCTGGGCAAAGTTGTTCGCCGATACGGACCGCCGTCGCGGGCAGGACCGATTGCCTGACCCTTCGTGGTGCCGGGCGAGTGCAAGGGCAGCCGGGTGCGCCGGGCGTTTGGGCCGGCTCACTCGCGTGGCAGTAGCATCACGGCGATGAACTGGCTCTCTGGCGAGCTCGACCGACTGCTCGCACCTGCTTATCTCGAAGGCCTGCAGGAACTGAGCATCGACGAGGTAAGAGCATTGCGCGCCGAGTGCGAGGAAGTCGAGGTTGCTTTGTCGTTCCTGCGTCGGATGGCTCAGGGTCGCCTCGACATCGTCAGGGCATTGATGGGGCCAGACACGACAGACGGCGCCGAGCTCGACGAGCTCATCTCGGATCTACCCGGGATAATCGCAGGACCACCCAGGCCGACCTCGCCTCCCCGTCCCCAGAAGACGATGGATCCGGGAACCGAGCACGAAGGGCTCACCGAAGAGCTCGACGAGTTGCTGGATGCCGGCAGGATAGCAGCCCTGCCGACGATGGATGCTAGGGATCGAGAGGAGATCGCCGAGGCGCTTGCCCTCTACGAATCGAGAGTCTCGGCGAGTCGTCACGCGGTGCACGAGCTGCTGGCAAGGATCGAGGCGGAGATCGTGCGGCGCTACAAAGCCGGCGATATGTCGATTGACGGGCTGCTCTCCTGAGGTGGGTGCAGCGAGGAGGTCGATGTCGTGGTGAAGGAGTTGCCCGATCGTTTCCACGATCTGGGTGCGTTCATCCGCGAGCAGCGCAGCAGCGCTCGGCTGTCGTTGCGCAGGCTCTCGGAACTGGCGGGCATATCGAATCCGTACCTCAGCCAGATAGAGAGGGGTCTGAGGCGGCCTTCGGCCGAGATACTTCAGCAGATCGCCAAGGCGCTGCGTATCTCGGCCGAGACTCTCTATGTCCAAGCAGGCATCTTGGAGCCGAGCGGGGCAGAGACCGATCTGGCGAGGGAGATCCTGGCAGACCGCCATATCACCGAGGACCAGAAGCAGGCGCTGGTGCGTATCTATCTATCGTTTCGCCATGAGAACGAGGGGCACGGCGCCGTGGCCGACGGCCAACCCGGTGTACCCGGTGCCGAGCTAGAAGGCCGGCCTGGCGCTGCTGGTCCCCGGCCTGCTGAGCAGGCGACCCACCCTTAGGCTTGAGCCAGCACGAGCATGGCGGGCTGATCGGCCGGGGCCTCCAGGTAGGCTGGCATCCGGTGCGACGCCTGGCCGTGCTCTCCGTGCATACATCTCCTCTGGCCCAACCCGGGACGGGTGACGGCGGGGGCATGAACGTCTACGTGCGCGAGCTGTCAACCGCCCTCGCACGTGCAGGGGTGGAGTGCGACGTCTACACACGGGCCTTTTCTGATGATCTACCTGCTACCGTCGTGGTCGAGCCCGGCCTGCGTGTGCACCACGTGCCGGCGGGACCACTCGCCCCTCTGCCAAAGGAGCAGCTCGCCTCGGTCCTCGACGAGTTCACCGATGGGGTTCTGAGTCTCATGACCTCCGGTGCAGGGGTGCCTCTTGACGGTGACAGGGTCGTTGTCGACTTCGATGCCGTTCATGCCAACTACTGGCTGTCGGGCGTGGTGGGCCATCGCCTCAAGCACGCCCTCGACTTGCCCCTCGTCTCGACGTTCCACACCCTTGACAGGGTCAAGGCCGAAGCCAGTCCAGAGGAGGTGTTCGCGGACGAGCCGCATCGCCGAGCAGAGGCCGAGGTGGCGATCCTTGGCTGCTCCGACATAGTGCTCGCATCATGCAGCGTGGAGGCCAGGCAGCTCGTCGATCTGTACGGCGCCGATCCCGATCGGATAGAGATCGTGGCTCCGGGGGTCGACCACGCATTCTTCGGACCTGGCTACCGGCCCCAGGCGCGCAGGGCGCTCGGGCTCCCCCTGGATGGTCCACTGCTGCTGTTCGTCGGGAGGATCCAGCCCCTGAAGGGATTGGACGTTGCTGTCCAGGCTCTTGGCAAGATGCGCAGGCATCGTGACGCCCACCTTGTCGTCATCGGTGGCCCGAGTGGACCTCGAGGCGAGGCTCACCTAGGCGAGGTGTGGGCTGCCGTCGACACACTCGGTCTCCGTGATCGGGTGCATTTCGTGCTTCCCCAGCCACACGAGCTGCTGTCGTCGTACTACCGAGCGGCTGATGTGTGTCTCGTGCCAAGCCGGTCGGAGTCCTTCGGTCTGGTGGCCTTGGAGGCAGCGGCATGCGGGACACCAGTCGTGGCCTGCGCGGTCGGGGGGTTGAACACTCTCGTCGACGACGGACGCACCGGCTATCTGGTGGACAGCACCTCGCCTGACGCGTTCGCCGAACGGGTAGTCCGGATCCTCGACGATGCAGTGCTGGCCGAGCGGCTCGCAACGGCCGCCGTGGTGAAGTCCAGGGCTTATACATGGGCGAGAGCAGCCCAGAGGTTGCGCGTGACTTATGAGGAGCTTGCCGGGCGGCAGTTGGTCGAGTGCGGCTGATTGTTCATATCTGGTCCACGCGAACGTCCCGGAGGTGGCCAGCGGCTCCAGTCGTCAGAGAAGTCACTGCTAGCCTCGGGGAATGGTCGCCAAGCTGGTGGTGGTGGGTGGTGGAAGGATGGGCACCGCGCTGGTAGGGGGCCTGCTGCGCTCGGGATGGGCTCAGCCTTCCGAGCTGGTGGTGGCGGAGGCTGACGACGATCGTCGGCGAGGTCTGGCGACCGAACTGCCGGGAGTCGGGATAGAGCCAGGCCCAGTATCTGCCGAAGGAGCAGTCGTGGCGGTGAAGCCCGGGGATGCCAGGGAAGCTTGTGAGGCTCTGGCGTCGGTAGCGAGTTGCAGGACGCTTTCGATCATGGCGGGGGTGAGCATCTCGCGCATAGAGTCGTGGCTCGGCACCGGCGTGCCTGTGGTGCGGGCGATGCCCAATACCCCCGCTGTGGTGGGAGCCGGGGCCTCGGCGATCGCCGGAGGAACGGCGGCCTCGGAAAACGACATGGCGTGGGCCGAGTCGGTGCTCGGAGCGGTTGGTGTGGTGGTAAGAGTCGCGGAGGGCTTGCTCGATGGTGTGACGGGTTTGTCGGGATCTGGTCCTGCATATGTGTTCATGGTCGCTGAGGCGCTGGTGGAGGCAGGCGTGCTCGTCGGCCTGCCTCGAACGGTGAGCCGTGCCCTCGCACTGCAGACGATCTTAGGCTCGGCCAGGCTCCTGTCGGAGTCTGGGGAGGAGCCGGAGGTGCTACGCGCACAGGTGACATCGCCAGGCGGAACTACGGCAGCTGGCCTTCGAGCCCTGGAGGCAAGAGCCGTGCGATCGGCATTCATCGAGGCAGTCGCAGCTGCCGCAGAGAGATCGCGCCAGCTGGGCTGAGGTCCCACTTTCCACATGCGCCACGGTGGCGTACAGTCGTCACAGGCGGAGAGGGGTGATTCCAGTGCAACGTGATGACGTTACGAGCACGCCATATCTGACGGTACGCGAGGTCGCTGCTTCACTACGGGTGTCCAACATGACCGTTTATCGACTGATCAACTCAGGTGATCTGCCTGCCGTACGGATCGGCAAGTCGCTGCGCCTCCGGGAGGACGACGTGGACAGGTACCTGTCGAACCGCTACACCCAGGCCGGTTGACGAGCGCCGGTCCAGGGCGACACTGCGGTACCGACATGCCCGTGGGAAGCCGGGGCATGCCAGTGGAGCCGCATGCCAACGGCGCGAGCTTCTTCCTGCTCACCGACTACGGCATGGAGGACGAGCTGGCGGGAATGTTGCGCGCAACGTTGGCTCGCCTGTGCCCGGCGGCTGGGGTGATCGACATCACGCACGGGATCCCGGCGTTCGATGTGAGAGCCGGATCCTTCTGCCTGGAGCGTGCAGTTCCGTACCTGGGTCCCGGCATCGTCATCGCGGTGGTCGACCCGGGCGTCGCCACCAGCCGCAGGGCGGTGGCGGTCCAGGTGGATCCCAGCCGGATTGCTGTTCCGCCAGATGCGCCCGGTGGACTGGCTGGGCCAGATGGATCCCATTTGCCGGGTTCGCCCGGTGGACCGGGCTTCTACATCGGCCCGGACAATGGCCTGCTGGCAAGGGCCGTTAGGCTGTCAGGCGGTGCGGTGGCGGTGGTCGAGATAGCGACCAGCGGACGTTCGACATTCGATGGCCGTGATGTGTTTGCTCCGGCTGCGGCAAAGCTGTTCAATGGTGCACCCCTACGCGACCTCGGAGATCTCGTCGATCCCTCCACCCTCGTGGAGCTGGACGACCCGCTGTGCGAGACGGGCTCTGGGACGCTTCGTGCCGAGGTCACGTGGGTGGATCGCTTC
The DNA here is from genome assembly GCA_021851165.1 of Actinomycetes bacterium. Taxonomy (GTDB): domain Bacteria; phylum Actinomycetota; class Acidimicrobiia; order Acidimicrobiales; family JAJZJN01; genus JAJZJN01. The sequence continues at coordinate 10,967 of JAJZJN010000044.1, read as the reverse complement.
GGAAATGTTCAGCTCGCTGCATGTCCCGATGACGCCAGGGCGAGTGGCATCGATGCGCCAGACAGCGTGTTGTGGCTGGAGCAGGACCGCATATCAGAATTGCCGGAGCGGCTTCTCGTCCAGCGTGTGGCTTCCTACGACGCGCTGGCGACGGGGGAGCTAGGCCTGCTGGTGGATGCCAATGGTCATCTTGCCGTCGTGTGTCGTCGCCGGTCGGCGGCGCTGCTACTGGGTATAGTCCCCGGAATGGTGATAGCGCTGACTGCAGCCGAGCGCCCACAGCACGACGTTGGCGGCCAGCCAGTAGGCGGGGGCCTGGTTCGTTGAACCTAGCCAGCCTCATAGACGAGCATCCAGCAGATGCGCGTGCGCTTCATGACGGCTCCAGGTGGTTGTCGTGGGGGGAGCTCCGCCGCCGGGTTCATGCTGTCACGACGGCCATGGTCGACGAGGGAGTGGCGCCGGGAGACCGCGTTGCGCTCGTATGGCCGACATCGGCAGATCTCGTTGTGTCGTACCTCGCAGTGCTGTCGAGCGGGGCTGTGGCTGTTCCGCTCAACCCTTCGAGCCCGTCGGTAGAGCTTGACGTCCAGCTCGGCGCGGTGAAGCCGTCGTTGGTGCTCGGTGGCAGCAGGGGCGCGTTGGATGTTGCCGGCATCTGTGAGGAGGCCGGTGGGTCCGACAAGGAAGGCCGGTTGGCGTCGGCCGGTGCCACGGGAGCGGCCGGTGCCACGGGAGCGGCCGGTTCCCTGACATCGGTGCCCCGCGCCCCCGAAGACCCAGCGGTGCTCCTGTACACCTCCGGCACGGCAGGTGATCCGCGCCCCGCCGTGCTCAGTCACGGCAACCTCATGGCCAACATCCGACAGATGCTCGCGCTGCCTGGTGGTCTCGTGGCTGCCGGCGACGTAGGACTCGCTGTCATGCCGATGTTCCACATCTTCGGATTGAACGTGACGCTCGGCCTGGCGCTTGCAACGGGGGCTGCCCTGGTTCCCCGCGAGCGCTTCGATCCCCAGTCGAGTCTGGCCGATATAGGCGAGCTGGGAGTAACCCTGCTTACCGGGGCACCGGGAATGTTCGGTGCCTGGCTCGACCTGCCAGGTCTCACCGGCAAGGAGCTTGGCGGGGTCCGCCGTGCATTGTCAGGCGCTGCGGCCCTCGACCCCGCAATTGCCCGAGGCTTCGAGGAGCGCTTCGGGCTGCCTCTCTGGCAGGGCTATGGCCTGACCGAGGCTTCCCCCGGCGTGGCGAGCACGCTGGCCACCGGTAGGAATGTTCCCGGTTCGGTGGGCGGTCCCCTTCCTGGTGTGGAGATCCGGCTGGTCGATGACCTCGGTGAGGACGCATTGGCAGGCGATCCCGGGGAGCTGTGGGTACGCGGGCCGAACGTCTTCAGTGGCTACTGGCATGATTCCGAGGCAACCGCTGAGGTGCTGGCAGCGGGTGGATGGCTGCGCACCGGCGATATCGGCGTGATCGGGCCTGATGGCGACCTGTTCGTAACCGACCGGAAGAAGGACCTGGTGATCGTCTCGGGCTTCAACGTCTTTCCGGCCGAGGTCGAGCGGGTGCTGGCGGCCGCGCCAGGCGTCGCCGAGGCAGTAGTGCTCGGAAGGCCTGATGCCACCCAGGGCGAGACGGTCGAGGCGGTGATAGTTCCAGAGCCAGGGGCCGCCCTCTCGGAACCGACTCTGCGTGCCTACTGCGCTGCCAACCTTGCACGGTACAAGTGCCCGAGCACCATCAGGTTCGTCGACGAGCTGCCGCGGGGGCTCACCGGTAAGGCCCTCCGGCGGGCGCTTCGCTCCGAGTGAGCATGTCGGTACCGCACCGACCTGACCGGCTTGACCGAGGCGATCCCGGGAGCGGTGCCCGCAGCGCGTCCGCATACCGGTTGCATACCCCGGCTCCATCTCAGGGGGATGCATAGGACTCTACCCGGCGGTGCATCGGCCGTGTCCGCATTGCGGGAGCAGCGGCAGGGAACATGCCGCGATTCGTGTGGTTTCACCTGCCCGCCTGGTGCGACAGGCTTCGGTGTGGGTACCATCCGCCGCCATGGTGGCTCCTCGACAAGGGCGGATACCCGACGCGACCGTTTCCCGCCTGCCGGTCTACCAGAGGATACTGCTGGAGCTGGTGAGGACCGGCGTCGAAACCGTGTCGTCGGAGAAGCTTGCCGGTCTCGCGATGGTCAATGCGTCCAAGGTCCGCAAGGATCTGTCGTACCTGGGCTCGTTCGGGACGCGGGGCTGGGGCTACGAGACGCGCTACCTGCTCAGCCGGATAGACGAGGCGCTGGGCCTAGATCGGGACTGGCCGGTTGCTATCGTAGGTCTCGGCAATCTCGGTCGGGCTCTGGCGAACTCGCCGGGCTTCACCTCTCGCGGTTTTAGAATAGCGTCGCTCTTCGACGTCGATCCCGGGCTCGTGTCGACGCGCATAGGTCCCGTGGTGATCCATCACCTGGACGATCTGGCCGCGGTGACCGCCGGTGACCCGCCGGCGATCGGCGTGATCGCCACCCCTGGAGCGGTTGCGCAGGACGTTGCCGACAGGCTTGTCGAGGCAGGCGTCGGCTCGCTGCTCAACTTCGCGCCGCGCGTGCTGGCGGTGCCCGCGGGAGTGCTGCTGCGCTATGTGGACCTCTCCATAGAACTGCAAGTCATGAGCTTCTACCTGCGGCGCAAGGGCCATCGCGGGCTGGAGGCGAGCGGCGAGGGAACGGCGCCGCCCGAACCACCCGTAGCGCTCGCTCACCCGATCGGCATCGCGGCTCCTGGACCGGGTGAGGTATGACGGCCGCGCTCGAGGCGATTCGGCAGTGGCGCCCCCTGTCTGGCATTCCTCGCGCCGGCCAGGCATCCTTATATATGTAGTCGATGGGGCGCCGCCGGTCGCCGCCTCAAGCCGCCCTGTTCATTGGCCGGGCAAGGAGCTCCTCAGGTAGTTGTCGGTCGTAGCCGTTGGACTCGAACATAGGCGGGCACCTCTGGAGCTGCTGGAACGCGTCGCTGTTTCAGAAGAAGATCTGCCGAAGATGCTCGCTGCTTTGAAAGAGCGTCCCGGGGTCTCCGAGGTCGTGGTGCTGTCCACCTGTCTCCGTACGGAGATCTATGCGGTAGTGGAACGTTTTCACGACGGAGTGGCGCAACTTCGTGACTCGCTGTCCCTGGCGACTGGCGTGCCGGCCGCGGACCTGGACGATTTCCTGACCGTCGCCTTCGACGATGCGGTGGTGACGCATCTGTTCGAGGTTGCCGCCGGCTTGTGTTCTGCACTCATAGGCGAGTTCGAGGTCCTCGGTCAGGTGCGTCGCGCGTTGGAACGCGCTCAGGCAGAGAATGCTTCGGGACCCATGCTGGCAGGTCTTTTTCGCCGTGCCGTGCAGGTAGGGCGGAAGGTGCGTTCATCTACAGCCATTGCCCAGGGGACCACGTCGCTGTCTCACACAGCAGTCGAGCTCGTCGTCGAGAGTTTCGGCGGATCTCTCGACGGTCGCCGTGTGGCGGTGGTGGGGGCTGGGGCGATGGGAGAGGCTCTCGTGGGGGCGCTGGCTGCGCATTCAGGCCGGGCAGCCGTGGTGGTGGTTAACCGGACAGCCGTACGTGCTCGGGCCCTCGCTAGGAGGATCGGTGGTGTTGCCGCCGGCTTGGACGAGCTCTCGACCGTCGCTGCATCCGTCGACGCGATACTTCTGGCAACCCGAGCCGGTGCCCCGTTGCTCGATTCGACGATTATGGCTGGAACGCGGCGTGCTGCTGGTATTGGTCCGGCAGGCACATCGAGTGAGCCTGAACGAGTCTTGGTGGTGGATCTGGGCATGCCTCGTAATGCGAGCCCGGCGGTCGGCGAGCTCGACGGAGTGGTCTTGCTCGACATGGATGACCTGCGTGCACGGGCCGAAGCCGCGGTCATGGGCAGGCATGCCGAGGAAGAGGCCGCCAGGGCAGTTGTGTTCGCCGAAGTCGAGAGGTTTGCCGTCGATGCGCGTGTTCAAGGTGTGGTGCCGGTAGTAACTGCGTTGCGGGCCCGGCTGGAGGACATGCGTCGAAGCGAGCTGGCGCGGAAGAAGTCCCGTCTCGCATCCTTGGACGACGAGCAGATCGCGGAGGTGGACATGATCACGCGCTCTGTGCTCGCCAAGCTGCTTCATCAACCGACCGTGGCATTGAAGGAGGCAGCCGGCACCCCCCGTGCTGAGCGGCTGGTGGAAGCGCTCCGAGTGCTGTTCGATCTCTGAGCGATGCCACGCAACGAGCGAGAGCGTCTCCACCCGACTCCACGAATACTGCGCCTGGCGACGCGTGGTTCGCCACTTGCGTTGTGGCAGGCGACCAGGGTTGGTGATCTCCTGTCTGAGCTCCAGGATGGACCGCTAACCGAGCCTCTGATCGTGCACACGACGGGTGACGACCAGCTTGACGTATCCCTGGACCGCCTGGGTGGTCAGGGGGTATTCGTCAACGAAGTGCAGGCGGCTGTGCTCGACGGTCGTGCAGATGCCGCCGTGCATTCCGCCAAGGATCTTCCCTCGTCAACGCCTTCGGGCTTGGTGCTGGCCTCGGTTCCATTGCGGGATGACCCCCGTGATGCCATGGTCGGCATGCGCCTGGCCGACCTCGAGGCGGGGGCTACGGTTGCCACCGGGTCGGTTCGTCGCCGCTCTCAATTGGCCTGGCTTCGACCAGACCTGACCTTCTGCGACTTGAGGGGCAATATCGCCAGGCGAGTCGAACGTGCCCCTACGGTGGGAGCGGGGATCGCAGCGGTGGCCGCACTCGGTCGTCTTGGCATGGCTGGGTCGATCGCCGAGGTGATCGACCCAGCGGTCATGCTGCCTCAGGCCGGCCAAGGGGCTCTGGCGGTCGAATGTCGGACAGGTGACGATGAGCTGATCGGGTGGTTGGCACGGATAGACGACGAGCTGGCCCATCTGGCGCTCCTGGCCGAGCGCTCCTTCCTGGCCACACTGGGCGGGGGGTGCACCTTGCCGGTGGCGGCCCTGGCGACCGTCACCCCCACCACCCTGGGAGGGCCGAAGAGTGCTGCGATGCCCGGCGGGGAGCGGGTGTTCCTGCAGGGCCTCATAGCAAGCCGCGATGGCCGGGTCCTGCTGCGCAGGCAAGCCTCGGGTGACGACCCCGGTGAGGTCGGCCATCGCCTGGCCATCGAGCTCGTCGAGCAGTCGGGCGGGCGCCTTCTTGACGATTGGGAAGACTGGGATCACGATCTGCGTGTGCCATCCGATCCGCAGCTACCGACTGGGCAGCCAGAAGCCTCCGAGATGCCTCGGCCAGCGGAGAGAGGCCAGCTTCGATGACGGTCTACCTGGTTGGTGCCGGACCCGGAGACCCTGGGCTAGTGACGCGTCGTGCGGCCGAGCTGCTCGGCGAGGCTGATGTGGTCGTCTACGACCGGTTGGTGGGTCCGGACGTTCTTGCCATGGCCCGCCCTGACGCGCTCCTGATCGATGTCGGCAAGCGCCCCGGCCAGCTCCACCGCCAGTCCGACATCAACGGCATCCTCGTGGATCACGGACGCCAAGGTGGTGTCGTCGTGCGACTGAAGGGAGGAGACCCGTTCCTGTTCGGCCGTGGGGGAGAGGAAGCCGAAGCTCTGCGTGCAGCGGGGCTCCAATTCGAGGTGGTGCCTGGAGTCACCTCGGCGTTCGGAGCGCCGGCGTACGCAGGCATTCCTGTCACCCACCGGGGGCTGTCGACTTCGGTCACTGTGGTCACCGGCCATGTGGGAGAACCCTTGGATTCCAGCCGTGCCAGCTCGGGTGGATCCAGCTCTGGCGGTCCCGGCTCTGGCGAAGTCGACTGGGCCGCGCTGGCGAAGGCAGGTGGAACCCTGGTGATCCTGATGGGCGTTGCCGAGCGGGCTGAGATAGCCCGCAGGCTGATGGCAGGTGGGAGAGATCCGTCGAGCCCGGTGGCCGTGGTGGAGTGGGGAACGCTCCCCACTCAGACGAGCATGCGCACGACGCTCTCCCGTCTCGAGGAGGCTGCCATAGAGCCACCTGCAGTGATCGTTGTCGGCCCGGTTGCAGCGATCGACCTCGGTTGGTTCGAGAGTCTCCCGCTGCACGGTATCCGGGTTCTCGTCACGCGTGCCCGCGCGCAGTCAGCGCCGCTGCGTAATGCGCTGCGTGCAGCGGGTGCCGATGTAGTCGAGATGCCCATGATCCAGATTGTCGATCCGGCGGATGGTGGGGCTGCTCTCAGGAAGGCAGCAGCGTCCGCGCCGAGCTACGACTGGGTAGCCTTCACGTCGGTGAACTCCGTGGAGCGCTTCGTCCAGCTGCTTCGCGACGGGCGGGCCCTTGGTCCGGCGCGCCTCGCCGTCGTGGGAAACGCGACGGCGGCAGCCCTGAGGACATGGCACCTGGAGGCCGATCTGATCGCCGAACCTCAGACGGCAGAGGGCCTTGCGGCTGTCATGCCGCCTGCACAATCTGGCGCAGCGGAGGATTCACCGGTGACGGCGGGTGGGTCAATGGCCCCTTCTTACGGGCGGGGAAGGGTGCTCTTCCCTCGTGCTGCCGAGGGACGCGACGTTCTTGCACCAGCGCTTCGCGCGAAGGGATGGTTGGTCGACGAGGTAGATGCATACCGGACCGTGCCCGCTGATGTGAGCAGCGGACTGCGCTCACAGGTAGAGGACGGGACCGTGGACGTGGTCACATTCACGTCGCCTTCGACTGTGCGATCCTACGTGAGTCAGTTCGGTGTGCCCGGCAACTGGAAGAAGACACCGGTGGTGGCCTGTATGGGCCCGGTGACCGCAGAGGCTGCACGCACAGCCGGGATCTACGTGGATGTCGTGGCAGCTCACCCGACTGTCGAGCACCTGGTGGCCGGTCTGGTCGAGTTGCGTGCCAGCGGCTGGCAGCACGCGGAGCCGGCACACGGTAAGCCGGTACGCGATCCAGGTCGGCACCATTTAGAGTCCTTGCCATGAGGGTCCCTGTGCGCAGGATGCGCCGCTTGCGAAGCACTGCTGCTATGCGTCGCATGGTGGCAGACACGACTCTGAGCGTGGACGACCTGGTAGCTCCACTGTTCGTCCGGGAGGGAATCGAACGGGCTGCGGAGATTCCATCGATTCCCGGCCACTTCCAGCACACTGTCGGTTCCCTCGTCGCCGAGGCAGAGCGCCTGGCTGGTCTAGGTGTGCCGGCACTCGTTCTCTTCGGCGTGCCGGAGGTGAAGGATCCCGAGGGATCGCGTGCCTGGGACGCTGCTGGGATCGTTCAGGTTGCCTTGGCGGAGTTGCGCCAGGCTCTGGGGAATCGGATGGTCGTCATAGCCGATCTCTGCCTCGATGAGTTCACCAGCCATGGCCACTGCGGGGTGCTCGCCAGGGATGGCAGCGTCGACAACGACTCCACGCTCGAGCTCTACCAGCGTGTTGCCGTTTCCCAGGCTGTGGCAGGTGCGGATGTGGTGGCCCCGAGCGGGATGATGGACGGGCAGGTTGCGGCGATACGGGAAGCGCTCGATTCTGCAGGCCACAGCGAGGTGGCGATCCTGGCCTACGCGGCCAAGTACGCCTCGGCGCTCTACGGGCCGTTTCGCGACGCCGCCGACGTCACCATCGCCGGCGGTGGCGATCGCTGCGGGTACCAGATGGATCCCAGGAGCCGACGCCAGGCGCTGGCCGAGGTCGGGCTCGACGTGGCCGAAGGCGCCGACATGGTCATGGTGAAGCCTGCCCTGGCGTACCTCGACATCGTCGCCGCGGTATCCAGCGCAGTGGACGTCCCTGTAGCTGCCTACCACGTGAGCGGCGAGTACTCCATGATCAAAGCAGCGGCCGAGCGAGGGTGGATCGATGGTGCCGCTGTGGGTATCGAGCATCTGACCGCGATCAAGCGGGCGGGGGCCGACTTGGTGCTCACATACCTTGCCGGTGAGGTGGCCGAGGCCATCCATGGCTGAGGGGCCGCTCTCCTTGCCGGACACCAACGCCGCCTGGTTCGAGCGGGCCCGCCGGGTGATACCGGGTGGCGTAGATTCCCCGGTCCGGTCCTTCCGCGCGGTGGGTGGCAGGCCATACACGGTGGCCCGAGGGCAGGGAGCCTATGTAGTGGACGTGGAGGGGCACCGGTACGTGGACATGGTGCAGTCCTACGGCGCCGTTCTGCTGGGTCATGCCAACCCGGTCGTGACCCGAGCCGTTTCGGATGCTGCAGCTTCAGGCACCAGCTTCGGGGCTCCGACGCGTGGCGAGGTGATGCTGGCAGAGGCGATCTGCTCGAAGGTGCCAGGCTGCGACCAGCTACGCCTGGTGTCGTCGGGCACCGAGGCTGTGATGAGCGCTGTCCGGGTGGCCCGCGGATTCACGGGGCGGGATGTGGTGGTGAAGTTCGACGGCTGCTATCACGGGCACGCAGACACCGTGCTGGCCGGGGGCGGCAGCGGGGTGGCCACCCTGGGCTTGCCTGGTTCGGCAGGTGTTCCTCGCTCTGCGGTGGCGGACACGCTGGTGGTCCCGTACAACGAGGTACCGGTGCTCGGTCGCGATGTGGCCTGCGTGCTAGTGGAGCCGGTGGCGGCCAACATGGGTGTGGTGCTTCCAGCCCCTGGCTTTCTCGAGGGTTTGCGCCGTGCATGTGACGCCGTGGGCGCATTGCTCGTGTTCGACGAGGTGATAACGGGCTTTCGCCTTCACTACGGCAGCGCCTCCACGTGGTATGGGGTCCAGCCCGACTTGTGGTGCTTCGGCAAGGTGATTGGAGGTGGCCTTCCTCTCGCCGCTTTCGGCGGGCGCAGGGACGTCCTGGGTGTGCTCGCTCCCGATGGGCCCGTCTACCAAGCCGGAACCCTGGCGGGGAATCCGGTCGCGACAGCGGCAGGCCTGGCAGTACTCGAATCGGTCGGCCCCGATGACTACGAGGAGCTCTCCCGGCGCGTGGCAGCCTTCGCTCATGGCCTGCAGGACGCTGCCTCATCGGCCGGGCTGGATGTGCAGGTGCCCCTGGCGGGCCCTCTGGTCGGGTTGTTCTTCGCCACATCGCCGGTGAGAAGTTATCCCGACGCGAGGGATGCGGCGGGGAACGGTTTGTATGCTTCGTTCTTCACCGAGATGATCAGGCGCGGTGTGGTGCTTGCTCCCGGACCCTACGAGGCGATGTTCCCCGGCATGGCCCATGGGGATGCCGAACTGGATGTTGTGCTCGAAGCGGCGGCGTCAGCAGCGCGGTCGCTCGCAGCCGGGCGCGGCTGAGCTGCGGGCTATGGGTTGCGGGCTATGGCTCGCCGGCTATGGCTCGGGCGTCACGCGTGCAATCGCGACGAGCGCCTTGTATGCCGCCTCGGCAGGCCCGAGCTCGTCGGGTCGCAGCAGGTTGGCCATGATCCGAAGAAGCCACTCCATGATGCTCTGCGAGTGCATCCCGGTCCTGACGCAGGCTCTCATCAGCTCTGGATGCGTGATGAGCGACACGAACGCCCGGCCGATCTTGTAATAAAGCCCGTAGGCATCCTGCAGGCGTACCTCGTAGTCGCCCAGGGCCGCCTCGCCCTCACCTGACAGTGCCCGGCCCAGGCAGGCTGCAGCCAGGCGCCCGGTCTCGTAGCCGTAGGCGATCCCCTCGCCGTTGAAGGGGTTGATGCTTCCGGCGGCGTCGCCCACAGCCAGCGTGTTCGGTCCCGTGCGCGGCCCTACGGCGAGACCCATTGGCAGCTTCCCCCCCGTGGGAGAGCCGCACGCGGTGGCGGCAGACAGCCCCCAGGACCCAGGTGCCCGCTCGATGAACGCGTCCATGAGCCGGCTCGTGTTGATACCCTTCCAACGGTCCTCGACGCTGAGCAGCCCCACACCGACGTTGACACGGCCATCTCCTAGAGGGAAGATCCAGCCATAGCCCGGTACCACCCTGCCGGCATGATCGCGCACGTCAAGGTGCGACTCGATGAATGGGTCGTCATGGCGAGGGGAGAGGAAATAGCCGCGCAGGGCCATCCCCATCGGTCGCGAGCGGTCACGGCTCGTGCCAAGTGCGCGGCCGAAGCGCGAGTTGGCGCCGTCTGCCACGACGACATAGCGGGCGCGCAACTCGGCAAGGTGATCGGATCCGCGGGCGCGCACCAGCGCACCGCCGCAGGGTCTCAGGACATCTGCCCCGGCCCGTCTAGATGGACCGACCGATCCAGCAGAATCCTCTGGGTGGGCGGGAAGAGGCTCCACTGCCTCCACGTCCTGGAGGACGTTGGCCCCCGCCTTCAAGGCATGATCCGCAACTGCCTGGTCGAGGTCGTGGCGCGTGATTACATAGCCGTATGGCGGGAAGGAGGGGTGCTCGGGCCACTTGAGGTCGAGGCTCCGGCCGAAGGCCACCGCCCGCAGCCCCTCGTAACGGTGGGCACCCGCCAGGATTCCTCCGAGCCCCATGTCCTCCAGCTGGCGGACCGAGCGCGGCGTGAGGCCGTCGCCGCAGGTCTTGTCTCGCGGGAAGACCTTCTTCTCGATCACCACGACGTCCCAACCAGCCTCGGCCAGCCAATAGGCGCACGCCGAGCCTGCCGGCCCGGCCCCTACCACCAGCACGTCGTGGACATGGCTGCTGCTCGGCAAGGAAACGGGGCTGCTCGGGTCCGCCGGCTCGGATCGGTTGTTGTCGGATGGGATGGCCACGGATCGAATCGTACGCCGTCGCCAGAACGACCGGCATCTCGGGATCATCGCGGGTCGATGTGCCTGGAGCACTCCCCGCGTGGTAGAACCGCAGACGGTTATGGACTCGTACTTGCCTATATTCGTCTTGTTCGTTCTGGGAGTGCTCTTCGCCGCTCTGTCGTTTCTCGCGTCGGCGCTGCTGGCACCGCGCAAGCGCCCGACTGCGGCGAAGGTTGCTCCCTACGAGTGCGGGATAATCCCCGATCGCGAGCCGCCCCAGCGTTTCCCGGTGCGCTTCTATCTGGTGGCGATGATCTTCATCATCTTCGACATAGAGA
>JAJZJN010000043.1 GCA_021851165.1 Actinomycetes bacterium | reverse complement strand
GGGGTGGGGCTTGGCGAGTACCGGGAAAGCCTTGGCGAGACGCTCTCGGCCCTGAGCGCTGTGGCGGCGGAGAATCCCTTCGCGTGGTTCCGGGTGAAGCGATCGGCCGGGGAGATAGTGCAGGCGACACCCGGCAATCGCATGGTGGCCTATCCCTACACGAAGCTGATGACGGCCATCATGGATGTCGACATGGCCGCTGGGGTGATCCTAGCGACCCACCAGGCAGCAGAGGATCTGGGCGTGCCGGCGGAACGGCGGGTCTATCTGCGTGGCTGGTGCTATGCCGAGGATCCTCCCTATGTGGCCGAACGCGAGGACCTGTGGCGCTCGGCTGCGATGGAGGTTGCCTACGCGGGCGCCCTCCGGGCTGCCGGAGTCGATGTCGACGATGTGGCACATTTGGACCTGTATGCCTGCTTTGCGGCTTCCGTCAACTTCGCCCGCGACGCGCTGGGTATGTCCGATGACGACCCGAGGCCGTTGACCGTGACGGGTGGCCTTCCCTATCATGGTGGCCCCGGTAGCAACCCTGTGACGCATTCGCTGGCCACCATGGTGGATGCCTTGAGGCAGGACCCAGGTTCGCTCGGCCTGGTGAGCGGGGTGGGCATGCACATGTCGAAGCACTCGGCTGGCGTGTACTCGACGGAGCCCGGGCTCATAGAGCCGCCCGACGAGCCGGCTGTCCAGGCGCGGGCCGACTGCGCTGGGCGACGGGTGGTTCTGGACGGCTACGAAGGCGATGCCGTAGTGCTCGCGGCGAGCGTGGTCCACGCTCCAGATGGCGTCCCGGAGCGGGCACTGCTGGTGTGCGAGGCCCCCGATGGTGCGCGCTGCTACGCGGTTATCGGCGATTCGGGTGCACCCAGTGCACCCAGTGCACCCAGTGCACCCAGTGCACCGAGCCTGCCTGCCCGATCCTTTCAAGCGGCCTATGTCGCCTCCATCCTGCGCGAGATCGAACAGGCCGAGCTGGCCGGAAGGCGGGTTCATCTTCATCCAGCTCCCGGCTCGAACGGGGCTACGGTGAACGTCGCGGAGCTGTGAGCCTGGGAGGTCGGTAAGTTGATCGCAAGTGGGCACTTCGATGCAGGCGATATTCCCGACCTGTCCGGCTCGACGATGATGGTCACCGGTGCTACGAGCGGGCTCGGCTTCCAGGCGGCGCTCGAGCTGGCTCGCCATGGAGCCCATGTGGTGATGGCATGCCGCGATCCGAGCCGGGGTGATGCGGCCGCCAGACGGATCGAGGCTGCCTGCAGGGGAGCGGGCTCCACCGGAGCCGGGGCCAGAATTGGGGCCGGGGCGACTGCCGGCACGGTATCGCTGGAGGTTCTGGTGGTCGACCTGGCCGATCTGGCATCCATCCGTGCCGCAGCAGCGAAGTTCCTCGAGTCGGAGCGCCATCTGGATGTGCTCGTGAACAATGCCGGGGTGATGGCAATCCCCTACAGGCAGACCGCTGACGGGTTCGAGATGCAGTTCGGCACCAACCACCTAGGCCACTTTGCCCTGACCGGCCTGCTGCTCGGCTCCCTCATGGAAGCCGGCTCGGCTCGGATAGTCACGGTCAGCTCAAACGTGCACCGTCTTGGCCGTATCGACTTCGACAGCATCAGCTCCCGTTGGCAGGGCCAACGCGGGCGTTACTCGAAGATGGGGGCCTACAGCCAGAGCAAGCTCGCCAACCTGCTGTTCGCCTACGAGCTCGAACGTCGCCTGCGGGCAGCAGGTGCTAAGGCGATATCTGTGGCAGCGCATCCGGGATGGGCCAGGACGAACCTCCAATCGGTCGGGCCACGGATGGAGGGGGCCCACTTCACGGGGGCCCTGACCGAGCTATTCACGAGAATCCTCGCCCAGGACGATGCGGGTGGGGTGCTCCCGGTGCTTTACGCTGCGACGGCATCCGGAGTCATCGGCGGTGAGTACTTCGGGCCCAACGGTCCTGGGCACTGGAGGGGATATCCGGTCAGGGTCGGATCGAGCGCTGCTTCGCATGACCCCGAGCTGGCCCGGAGGCTGTGGGAGCTATCCGAGGAGCTGACCGGAGTGCGGTACGACTTCGGCGGTTAGGGCCGGTGGAGGCCCCGCCAACCCGCAGGCTCGGGAGTGGCTATCCTTGGCTGGCGTGAGCAGTCGCGCCAACGAGGGTTCCAAGGCCGTCCCGAAGGCTGGCACGAAGCCTGCTGCCAGGCCTGCATCGAAGGCTGGCCCGGGCTCGGCCACTCGCAAGGGCCGCTCGTTCGGACGAGCCGCGCATCGAGAGCCCGAGAAGCCGGCCCCGATCACGAGCGGACGCTATACGCCGCCGATTCCCCGTTCCTATAAGCAGAGCCCCCGGTGGATGGGGCCGGCCATCCTGGCGCTTCTCCTACTGGGCATGGTGACGATCATCGTGAACTACGTCGGGGTGCTCCCCGGTGGCGCCTCCAACTGGTACCTGCTGCTCGGCTTGGGATTCATCACGTCAGGCTTCCTGCTAGCGACGCGATATCGCTGAAGGCGCTCTCCGGTGCGCTCGAGGCAGCGCTGCGCTTCGGGTGCTCAGCCGAGCCGCTCTATGATGGTCGCGTTGGCCATGCCGCCGCCCTCGCACATGGTCTGCAGGCCGTAACGGCCTCCTGTGCGCTCGAGCTCGTTCAGCAGGGTTGCCATCAGCTTGGCACCAGAGCAGCCGAGGGGGTGGCCGAGAGCTATGGCGCCACCGTTCACGTTCACCTTCGCCATGTCGGGGTGAAGCTCCTTTTCCCAGGCCAACACCACCGAGGCGAAAGCTTCGTTGATCTCCACCAGGTCGATGTCGTCCATGGTGAGCTTGCCCCGCTCCAGGGCGACCCTGGTGGCCGGGATCGGCCCGGTAAGCATGGTGACGGGGTCTACGCCCACCACCGAGAAGGAGTGGAAGCGTGCCCGAGGCGTGAGGCCGAGCGAGCGCGCCTTCTCCTCGCTCATGATGAGGACTGCGGCAGCGCCGTCGGTGATCTGGGAGGAGTTACCTGCGGTCACCTTCCCGTCGGCTTTGTACGCGGGCTTCAGCGTGGCGAGGATCTCGGGGGTGGTGTCGGGGCGGATTCCCTGGTCAGTCGTCATTATCTCGCCGGTTGGGTTGCCCTCGTCGTCCTTGATCGCAACGGGGATGATCTCGGCGTCGAAGCGTCCCTCGGCGGTAGCCCTGGCGGCGTACTGCTGGCTGCGCGCCCCGAAGGCGTCAAGGTCTTCGCGTGAGAGCCCCCACTGGTCGGCGACCATCTCCGCAGAGATGCCCTGAGATACCAGCCCTCCGCGGTCGGCATAGCGGCCCATCATCGTAGGCCCGAAGGGGAAGCCCAGGTCCCGGACGATCGATGAGCCCATCGGGGTGTGGGTCATGTGCTCTATCCCCGCGGCGATCACGACGTCGTAGGCACCTGCCATCACACCCTGGGCGGCGAAGTGCATGGCCTGCTGCGAAGAGCCGCACTGGCGGTCGATGCTGGTGGAGGGGACCGATTCGGGGAAGCCGGCTGCGAGCACGGCGTTGCGGCCGACGTTGGCCGCCTGCTCGCCAACCTGCATGACGCAGCCCATGATCACGTCGTCGATGATGGCTGGGTCGAGGCTGTTGCGCTCGACCAGGGCCTTCAGCGGTTCGGCAGCGAGGTCAACCGCGTGCCAGCCACGCAGTTGACCGTTGCGCTTGCCTCCAGGGGTACGTACTGCGTCGACTATCACTGCGTCGGTCATCTGGCCTCCTCCTCGAACGGTGAAGCTGGGCATGGTGCTGGACCTGGCACACCTGCTTAGCCTGGCAAACGAACCAAATAGAGCAAACTGACTGCCCGGTCAAGAGTTTGCCTCGCCGCTGGGCATTAGTCAACATCGCCATGCCCGCGCAGGTGCCGGAGCGACGCGCGCGCACGTTCAAGAGTGCTTCGTGGCAGGGACCACGACCAGCATGCGGTCACCGGCGGCGGCCAGTGGATCGCGCCCTACGCCGAGGGATATCTCGTTTCCCTGGACCAGTCCGAGCACCAGACCCGAGTGCTCCGCGCGGATCGCGCTGAGGGTGCGTCCCACCGACTCGGCAGCCACCTCGAGCTCCTGAAGTCGATAGCGTTCCGAGCTGACCAGGCTTAGCAGCAGGTCGGCGGCGTGGGGAGCTTCGAGGCTCTTGGCGATGGCATGACCGAGGAGGTCGTCGGCCGATACGGTGTGCTGCACCCCGAGCTCGTGTAGTGCCTCGGCGACCTTGGCCGAGCGCGTTATGGCGACTATCGGCAGGTCGGGCGCTATGCGTCGCAGCCCGACAGCGGTCACCAGGACGTCGGCATCACCTGGCCCGGCAACCAGGGCCTGGCGGGCTTGCTCGGGGCGGCTGCGGCGTATGGCCTCCTCGTCGGTCGGGTCTGCATCGATCACGTCGACGATCGCCGGAAGGATGCCCTCGTCGAGCTTGCCGACCACGACGACCGGTACCTTCGCAGCCACGAGCTCCTGAGCGACCTGGGGGACTGCCGGGTGGCTCCCGAAGATCACGACATGGGGCTTCTCGTCTATCCGGCGGTCCATTCCAAGCATCCTCCGAAGTCGGGCCGTGGTGACCACGGCGGCTAGTACCGCGAATGCCGCCCCGAGGAAGGGGATGGCTGTGAGCATTACACCTACGGCGACGACCCGCCCGACGGCGTTGTGCGGGGTTACATCTCCGTAGCCGACGGTGCTGGCGGTAGTGACCGCCCAGTAAAGGCTCGTGCCTATGGACACGTGCTGGGTTACCGAGAACAGGCCCGCACCGACGAGCACAGACAGGGCTGCAAGACCGAGCAGCACCCAGATCTGATGCCGCCGGGCTCGGTCGAGCAGTATGGCTAGCAGGGTCATCATGCTGGTTCACCGTCCGGGCTGGTCGGGTGTGCTGGGCTGGTCGGGTGTGCGGGGCTGGTCGGGTGTGCTGGGCTGGTCGGGTGTGCGGGGCTGGTCGGGTGTGCTGGGCTGGTCGGGTGTGCTGGGCTGGTCGGGTGTGCTGGGCTGGTCGGGTGTGCTGGGCTGGTCGGGTGTGCTGGGCTGGTCGGGTGTGCGGGTGCCCGATCGCCTAACGGAGGATAGGCGAACCGTTCACTCCTTCCGGTGGCGCCTGGCCGTGACAGCGCCAGACAGGCGTGTGGGCCACCAGAAACCATGCCCGGTATCCACGACGAGAGCAGGAAGGACCACACTGCGGACGAAGAGGGCGTCGAGCAGCACTCCGACGGCCACCACGAGCCCTATCTCCTTGGTCGGTATGAGCGGCAGCACGAGCAGGGCGGAGAAGGTGCCTGCCAGTATCAGACCGGCTGCCGTGAGGACCCCACCGGTTGCAGCCACCGCTCGCTCAATGCCGCTGCCTGGATCGCGGGCGAGCTCCTCTCTAGTCCGCGCCATGAGGAAGATGTTGTAATCGATGCCAAGGGATACCAGGAACACGAAGCTCAATACCGGCACGCTCGGGTCGATGCCCGGCCAGTGCAGGACCGGTCCCGACAGGGCGGCGACGGCACTGAGGATCGCCCCGTAGGACACGACGACCGTGGCTGCCACGAGAAGAGGGCCGGCCAGGGCGCGTAGGAGCAGGCCCAGGACGATGACAGTGACAGCGAGCACGACGGGCCCGACGACGAACAGGTCCCTTCTGGACGCTCGGGCAGTATCGAGATCCTGTGCCGTCTGCCCACCGACGAGAGCGCTGTGCCCATCGGCAGCGGCTAGCCGATTCTGTAGAAGGCGTACCGGTGCCAGGCCGGACTGTCCCACCGGCGCGGCCCGGAATACCACGTCGAAGGTGGCGATCGCACCTCTTCGTGCGATGCCGCTGGTGTAGAAGACACCTGGAGTGCTCGAAGCCACTTGTCGTGCACGTGTGGCAGAGGCAGGCTTGGTCACCGTCACGAAGGCAGGTGCGGTAATTCCTTCCGGCAGGCTTCCTGCGAGAAGCTCCATGCCCTTCACCGAAGGTGCGGACGGTGGCAGGTCGCTCACAGTGGTCATGTGGGTGTCGAGGCGTGACAACCCGGCACCCATGGTGATGAGCAGGGCGATCCCGCCCATCCAAACGATCCGCGGGTGCCTGCCGACACTCCTGCCGACGGCGCCCCAGAAGCTGTGCCCAGGCTTGGTCCCGTTGCCGTCGGGCACGAGCGGCCAGAAGATGCGGCGGCCCGTCAGGGCGAGCAGAGCCGGGTAGGCGCTCAGCATGGCGGCGGCCGTGGCGGCCACCCCGAGCATCCCGACGAGGGCGAAACCGTGAGTGACGCCGTCGTCGGCCAGTAGCAGGCAGGCGAGGCCGGCCGTCACGGTCGTAGCGGAGGCGATTATGGCGGGGGCGGCGCGCCTGTAGGCGACCGCTAGAGCGTGGAGGTCGTCTGGGTGGCGACCGAGCTCCTCTCGATAGCGGGAAGTGAGAAGCAGCGCGTAGTCCGTCCCGATGCCGAATACGAGGACGGTGAGCAGCCCGGTGCTCTCGCCGTTCACCGGGGAGACTCTCGCTACCAGGTAGGTTGCCGCGTTGGCCAGGAGTTCGGCTGCAGCCACTGCAATGAGCGGGAGCACCCATGCTACCGGGCTGCGATAGTTGGCTATCAAGAGCGCTGTGACCAGAAGAGCGGTGACGACGAGCAGCTTGGTGTCGACGCCGGCGAGCGAACCCAGTAGGTCTGTCTCGAAAGCGGCAGGTCCCGTCACTCCCGCCGAGATGCCCGGTGGAGCCGTTGCGGAGACGGTGGACCTGAGGCGTGCCACAGCTGCGAGAGTTCCAGCCTCGGCACCGTTCGTGACGACCGGGGCTATGGCTACAAGGTGGTCAGGTGCTGTCTCGATCGGGCCTATTGAGATCACTCCGTTGATGCGGGCGTGCTCGATGGCAGCTTCCGCCGGGGCTACAACGGCGTCAAGGTGCTCCTCGGGCCTGGCAGCACGCCAGACGACCAGGGCCTCGTTACGGTTGGCCCCCTCGACTCTGTGCAGCAGATGCAGCGCGAGCGTAGAGGGCGCCCCTGCCGGTAGCAACGAGGAGAAGTCGTTGGTCTCGACCGACGCCAGGCGCAACGTGGCAGGGGCCGCCAGCCCGGCTATCACTGCCCACAGCCCAAGGATGCCTGCAGCGAGGAGACGCGTGCGAGTTCTGTGGCCGTCCGGGTCCCCCATCAACGATCCTGTCTAAGACCTGTTCACCGATGCACTGCAGCGAGGCCAGTATCGCGCTGCGGTGGGGGCGAGAATAGTCCACCTTGAGCTAGGTAACTGATGGCATACTAATATATCGGTCACAGTCGATTATCGAGACCTGGAGGCTTCATCGAGAAGAGAATCTGGCTGCTGGGCTCCGCCTGGTCGTGGCCTCGGGCCTAAGGAGCCCGTGGCATCGAGACAGGCGGTAGTTGCGACGTGACGGTGGAGCATGGAGTGACGGATTGGTGGGAATGGGTGGATATCGACGAGGGGATCAGCCGGTGATGGTGACAGGAGATACGACAGTGGCGATGGACGGTATCGACGGGGCGATGAAGCCAGAGCTGCTCTTGGCGGATCAGGCTTACATGGTGGTTCGCGACCTCCTCGTGACCTTGCAGATAGCTCCTGGCGCCGTTATCAACGAGGAGGTACTGGGTCGGTCGCTCGGCATGGGTCGGACGCCGGTCCGCGAGGCGCTCAAGCGTCTCGTGCTGGAGAAGCTCGTCGTGGTCTACCCGCGGCGTGGCACCTTCGCTGCCGAGGTGAACGTACAGGACCTCGGTTTCACCCTGGACGTCAGGATCCCCCTGGAGGGCCTGGCGGCCACGCGGGCTGCCCAGTACGCCGACGCTGCCGATATCGAGGCACTGGAAGCGCTGCTTGCAGACCTCGGCACGGAGAAGGACAGCAGAGCCCTTCTGGACCTCGATGCCCGCTTCCACCGCATGGTCTACCACTGTGCCCGGAACCCCTATCTGGAGGCGACGCTTTCGCAGTACCTGAACCTGTCCATGCGGATCCTCTACCTGGTGGCAGACAGGGTGCCGAACCTCCCGGGGCACCTGGCGGAGCAGCGCGAGATCCTCGAGGCGATCGAGAGCCACGACCCGTCGCATGCCGAGAAGGTTGCGGTGGAGCACCTGGCGGTCTTCGAGCGGGAGATGAACGCGGTCCTTCTGTCGCACGCTTGAGCTTCACGCAGGCTGGTTGGCGACGACCTCGCCCGGTACCGCCGTGGAGGAAGCAGGCGTACCGGCCGGGCTGCGTCCTACCGCAGTCAAGAGGCTCTCGATTGCCCGCTCGAGGCCTTCGTCGCCGACGAACTCGACGGTCAGCTCCAGCTCGATAGCGTTGGCGGCCGCTCGGGCAGCCTCGTAGAGCTCTGGCGAAGGTGCCTGTGCGAGCCATACCGCTCTGCTGTAGTGACGGAAGTAGTCGTCACGGAGCTCGGGGTACCGGTCCAAGCCGAGCTCCACGATGACGCTGCGGTGGAAGCTTCGCACCAGGTAGTCAGTGAGCACGTACGTCCCGGGCTCTTCGGTCATGAGCTGCTCCATGCGGCTCATGCCGGCGAAGATGTCGTAGCAGTGCGACCCTTCCAGGCGCGCTATGCCGAGGCGCTCGCATACCTCGTCGAGTGCCCCGTTGGTTCCGCAGTCGCCGTACCCGACTGCCACGGCGTCGTAGGAGCGCAGCGCCTCGCGAGCAGCGATCTCGACGGCAGCGGCTATCCGTTCGGGCCTGTTGTGCAGCAGCGGAGGCAGCGGCTTGACCGTGACGGCAAATCCTCGTCGCGCTGCGATCTCCTTCACATGCATCGCTATGGCACCGCAAGCGATCACGCACAGGGATCTCGCCGGGTCGATGCCAGGATCGTCAGGTTGGGAAGGCGAGCCGTTCGATGAACTGATCGTTGAAGTCGGGACGATCGGAGAGCTCGACATAGCGCACCTCCTCGGTCAGCGTGACGGCGCCCGCGCGTTCCTGCTCACTCAACAGCGCCATCTTCGCGCCTTCGCCGGCTACGTTGCCCGCGCTGACGATGCGCATCAGCGGTAGCCGCGGGACCAGGCCGATACGAGTCGCACTCGCTGGGGACAGGTAGGAGCCGAAGGATCCGGCGAGCAGCACCTGGGAGATTTCCTGGATCTCGATTCCCAGCTCCTCTACGAGCAGGTGCCAGCCGGTGGCGATGGCTGCCTTGGCGAACTGCAGCTCCCTAACGTCCCTCTGGGAAAGGTAGATTGGCTGCTCGGCAGCTGCTTCGTCCCGCCACGCCAGGACGAAGGAGCGCTCCCCATCGACCTCTATCAGCCGGTCGGCCAGCTCGGGGGCTTTGTCCCTGGCTTCTGCAGAGCTGACGAACCGCCCAGAGGGGTCGATCATCCCTATGTCCAGAAGGGTTGCCACGGCATCTACCAGGCCGGAGCCGCAGATGCCGAGAGGTGCAGCGTCACCGATCACCCCGATATCGATCCGGCCTTCACGCAGCCGCACTGATTCAACGGCGCCGGGCGCCGCACGCATGCCGCAGCGGATCTGGGCACCTTCGAATGCCGGCCCGGCAGGTGCTGCCGTGGCGAGAAGGCGGTCGCGATTGCCGAGGACGATCTCGCAGTTGGTCCCGACGTCGATGAACAGGCGGGTCCTGCGGTCACGGTCCATTCCGCTGGCGAGCATGCCGGCTACGATGTCGCCCCCGACGTAGGCGCCGAGAGACGGGAAGACCGTAGCGCGCGCGCGGGGGTTGGCTGGAACCCCGAGCTCCGACGCGAGCATGGTCGGGTAGTACCGTGCGGCTGTGATGAACGGGGCGACGCCGAGCGGCTCAGGATCTATTCCGAGGACGATCTCGGTCATCGTGACGTTACCCGCCAGGGAGACGTCGTAGATCTGGCTGGGTTCTACCCCGGCCTGCCCGCAAACGTCGAGTGTGAGCTCAGCGAGGGTTTCCTGGGCGAGCTCTCGCAGCTTGGGAAGCGCCTCGGGATCGAGCATGGTGGCACTGATCCGGCTGATCACGTCGGCACCGAAGGGCTGCTGGCGGTTCAGCATCGACTGGACCGCCAGGGGTGCGCCGGTGGCGGTGTCCAGCAGGGTGGCAACGACGGTAGTGGTGCCGAGGTCGAACGCGAGCCCGTAGCGCTGCGAGGTGATATCGCCAGGCTCCACGGACACCAGGCGGCTGCCGACCACCACGGCTGTGACGGCAAAGCTCGACTTGCGAAGTGCTGTTGCCAGCTCACGGATCGCGTCCACGTCCACTTCGAGCTCCAGGTCGTCGATCGCGTCGAGAAGCCGCTCGAGATCGGATCGCTGGTCCTTCAGGGTTGGCTCTGACATCTCGACATAGCGCATCTGCAGGGCGGGGCGCAGTATCACCTTGCGGCCGACGCCCACCGTGGCTGCCTTCGGCCTGGTGGTGAGCGGGGGTACCTCGATGTCGAGATCGCTCATGGCGATAGCCCTGCACGCGAGCCTCCATCCTGCAGCCAGCTCGTCGGCGCTGAAGGCTTTGGTGTCCAGACTGGTGACAGGCAGGGACCCGGCAGTCATCTGGACCTTGCACTTCTTGCAGGTGCCGTACCCTCCGCACGTGGAGTCGATGGCTATGCCGTTCCAGCTTCCAGCCTCGAACACCGACACGCCTGCGGGAACACGCACCTGCTTGCCGCTCGGGGTGAAGTTGATGCTTACCCTCGCAGGACCGGCATTCCCGCCCCCGCCCCCGCCCCCGGCAGGCCCAACGTCCCCGGCAGGCCCAACGTCCGGCTGGCTTACCGCTTCGGTGGTCAACCCTGCTGATTTCGGTACTGGCTGATCCAGCTGCTGCCCCATGGATCGTGACCCAGGAGCAAATCGGCGGCTTTCACAGCCTGGACTATCGCAGGGGTGCGCGCGTCCATGACAGCGCTCGTGAGACCGTGGGACATGGCCATCGGGAGGAAGGCGGCATTGATCGCGTGCCGGTTCGGCAGCCCGAACGACACGTTCGACGCACCCATGGTCATGTTCACCCCGAACTCCTCGCGTATGCGCGAGATGGTCTCGAGGGTGATGTTCACGGCATCGGTGTCGGCACCGACGGTCATCGCGAGCGGGTCGATCACGATGTCCTCGATCGGCATGCCGTAGCGCTCGGTTGCCACATGGATGATCTTGCGGGTGATCTCGAGGCGCTTCTCTGGCGTCTCAGGGATCCCGTTCTCGTCGTTGGCCAGAGCGACGACGGCGGCCTCGTGCCGTCGCACCAGGGGCAGGATGGCCTCCATGCGGTCGTCTTCGCCGGTTACGGAGTTGACCAGGGCCTTGCCCTCGTAAGCCTCCAGGCCTGCCTCCAACGCCTCGGGCACGGAGGAGTCTATGCAAAGCGGCAGGTCGGTGAGCCCTTGTATGCGGACGATAACCTTGGACAGCAGAGCAGCCTCGTCTACCAGGGGCAGGCCCATGTTCACGTCGAGCATGGTGGCGCCACCGGCAACCTGGGCATTCACGTCGACATCGACCTGGGACAGATCCCCGGCGCGTAGCTGCTCCTGGAACTTCTTCCTTCCGGTCGGGTTGATCCGCTCGCCGATCAGGCAGAAGGGCTGATCGTGCCCGATGACGATCTCGTTAGACCGCGAACGCAGAGTTGTGTGCATCATGCTCCTTACTGAGGGATTGGCGAAGACCCAGCTCCTCGACAAGGCGGGCTGCTGCCTCGTCGTGGCGGAAGTCGGTTATGTGGATGCCGCGAACACCGGGCAGGGAGAGGGCGTGGCCGGCTTGGCTCAAGGCGAGCTGGTATGCAGCCTCCGCCTGATCAGTGCTGCGCGCGACTTTGTCGATGGTCTCGGAGGGAACCGATATCCCCGGGACGTGCTCGTCTATGAACCGCAGCGCTCGTGCTCCCCGAAGCAGGCATATCGTGGGCAGGACCGCAGCCTGGGTGGTGAGGCCGCGATCGCGGGCGCGTTGGACGAACTGCTCGAGGCGTGCGGGGATGTAACAGATCTGCAGTTGGAAGAAGCGAGCTCCGGCAGCGATCTTCTTCGCCATACGGTCGACCCGGTACTCTGCGGGGGGGGCTGCAGGGTTCTCGACGGCACCCAGGAAGAGGTGGGGAGCGGGGTCCAGGCGGCGCCCGGATAGATAGGTCCCGCGCGCAAGGGTGCGGGCCACCTTGATGGCCTGGGGCCCGTCCAAGTCGAACACTCTACGGGTCTCGGGCTCGTCGCCCGCCGTGACATCGTCGCCCGTGAGCAGGGCGACGTTCTCCACTCCGTGCATAGCTGCGCCCACGATGTCGGCCTGTATCGCCAGCCGGTTCTTGTCCCGGCAGACGACCTGAAGGATTGGCTCGACACCGGCCTGCTGGATCGCTATCGCGATCGCCACGTTCGAGGCATGGGCATGGGCCGCAGCGTTGTCCGTGGCGTTGATGGCATCTGCCCATGGAGCCAGGCGGTTCAGATGGTGCTGGACGTCTTTGAGGCCACCTCCGTCGACGACAGGGAGCTCCGCCGTCACGATAGTTGCCGACCGGTCCTCGACCAGGCGCTCGAGGCGTGACATCTCAGGATGCCTCGCAGCCCGCATGGAGAGGCCCCCATCCCTTCGGGGTCTTCTGGTCTCTGCCATCGAGCAGGTTGACCCACGAAGAGCTGCCCTTCAGGCGGTTGTCGACCGGTGGTCTCAAGTCGTTGAACTCCCGCTTCCATACCGGGGGAAGGGGAAGTGACCTGGAGCGCTCGAAGGCACGTAGCCAGACACAGCGCATCTCGGGCTTCACCTCGCATCCCCCGTCTGCCCGCACCCCTCCGCACGGTCCGTTGCGGAGGGTCTTCGGGCACGTCATGGGGCAGGTCATGCCTGTCGAATGGAGCACGCACTGCCCGCACATGCGGCAGTCGAACACCGGAGCCTTGACGGCATGCTCGGCGCGAGCGATGAGGGGGATGAGCCGGCTGGCCATCGTGATCAGGCAGGTACCAGGGAGCGGCGGCGGTGCAGGAGCTCTTTGGCCTGCTTCACGGCGGCGGAGGCATCCGAGGCGTAACCGTCGGCACCGACGGCATCAGCGTACTCCTGGGTGACAGGAGCCCCTCCGACCATCACGATCACCTGGTCGCGCAGGCCGGCTTTCTCCAGAGCGTTCATGTTCGCCTTGAACATGGGCATCGTGGTCGTGAGGAATGCCGAGAAGCCCACGATGTCGGGCTGGTGCTCCTGGATGGCCTCTATGAAACGCTCGGGAGCCACCTGGACGCCGAGGTCGATCACCTGGAAGCCGGCACCTTCGAGCATGATGTTCACCAGGTTCTTCCCGATGTCGTGGACGTCGCCCTTCACCGTGCCCATGACGAAAGTCCCCACGGTCTCCGTGCCACTCTGCGCTAGCAGGGGACGCAGCACCTCGAGGGCTCCTGCCATCGCCTTGCCGGCTATGAGCATCTCAGGAACGAAGAAGTCCCCTCGCTCGAAGCGAGAGCCGACCTCCTCGAGCGAGGGGATCAGCGCCTCGAATAGCAACTGCTCCGGCGTTATCCCGGCCTCGAGGCCGGAATTGGTGAGCTTCAGGACTTCCGGTGCGTTCCCGACGAGCGTCTGGTTGTACAGCTCGCCCAGGACCTCTTCAGTGTTCATTGCTTCCTCCATTCAAACTGGTCGGCATTCAAACTGGTCGGCATTCAAACTGGTCGGCATTCAAACTGGGAACTGGTCATCTTCTCCCCGACTCCTCACTGCACCTGCTGCAGGCTGGTGGAGCACTCGAGGAGCATGAGCCCGAAGACCGCTACCTTCTCCGGGGTGAGGCGCGTGGCTGGTCCGGAGAGCGATATGGCACCGAGGACGTCCTCGGACGTTGCGCCGGTGGCAGTGGACGTTCCCCTGAATGGCACGGCGAGTGCCACGAGGCCCTCCTCGAGTTCCTGATCGGCCACCGCGTAGCCACGCCGACGGGTCCTGTCGAGCTCCCGCGCCAGCTCCGAGCGGCTGGTTATCGTCCGTGCCGTGGAGCGCTCGAGCCGTCCCGCCGGGAGTGTGGCTGCCCCGTAGGCGAGCAGCACCTTGCCCGAGGCCGATGAGTGGAAGGGCACGGGAAGGCCGATCCAGTTCGTTCCACCGAGCAGGTAGGTGCTGTCTATCTGGGCTATCTGCTCCACATGGTCGTGTGAGGCCACTGCCAGGTTGATCGTCTCGCCACTTTCCTTGGCGAGGAGCTCCATTACCGGCGTAGCCATGGCCACGAGGTCGGTGGTGCCTTCTGTGCGGCGCGCGTACTGGACTATCAATGGCCCTGCAATGAACGCACCCGTCTGGTTGCGGTTGAGCAGGCCGCTACGCTCGAGGGCGTTCAGAAGGCGCGAAGTGGTGCTCTTGGGTAGGTCGACGGCGTCTACCAGCTGGTTGAAAGTGACCGGCTCACGAGCGGAGAGCACCGTCTCCATGAGCTGCGCTGCGCGCTCGACTGCCTGGGTGCCAGTCGGGGGCGCGCTACGCCCGGTCATGAGCACTGCTCCTGCGGTCGGCACCGCTGAGCCATCCTGATGTGGTGATGGGCCTCGGGCACTGCCCTGCCTCCTGTAGCGCTTCTGAACGTCTTCTCCGATGGAGCCGAGCCGCCCGTGACTGCCTTCTGTTTCACATTATAAGATGACAGTTCCACAACCGCAAGTCTATGATACAACTTGATAACCCCACGACGGGAGGTCGAGATGTTCCACAACAAGATGCCTCGCTACGAGATCCTCTCCGAGGATGCGATGGGAGTTCTGGATCGAGGTTGGCGCCGGATCGTCTCGGAGATAGGGATCGAGTTCGACAACGACGAGGCCCTGGCTCTGTTCCGTGCAGCAGGGCAGACCATCGAAGGATCCACTGTCAAGCTGGACCCCGATTTCGTGCTGGAGCAGGTTGCGAAGGCCCCTCGGCATTTCGAGGTGCAGGCGCGTAACCCGGCCAACTCGGTGCACATAGGCGACGACTCCATGGTTTTCGGAGCGGTCTACGGCACTCCTTTCGTGCGCGAAGGCGACGTCCGCCGGGAGGCGACTCTCGACGACTTCCACCGCTTGTGCAAGCTGTCGCAGGCGTTCCCGGAGATGGACTCTGCCGGCGGGATCATCTGCGAGCCGAACGACGCGCCCCTCGACTCGCGTCACCTGGACATGACGTTCGCCCTCCAGACGCTGACGGACAAGATCTACATGGGCAATGTGGTATCGGGTGTGAACGCCCGGGACACGATACGCATGACAGAGATCGTCTTCGGAGGCCGCGAGGCCATCGAGCGGGTCCCTGCCACCATATCCCTTATCAACTGCAACTCCCCGCTGCGTTGGGACTCCCGGATGATCGAGTCCCAGATCGAGTACTCGCGGGCGAACCAGGCAGTCGTGCTGACCCCGTTCATCCTGATGGGCGCCATGTCGCCGGTCACGGTGCCGGCGGCACTCGCCCAGCAGATGGCCGAGGCGCTCTCGGGTATAGCGCTGAGCCAGCTGATCAGGCCTGGCTGCCCCGTGATCTTCGGGTCCTTCCTGTCGAATATAGACATGCAGTCCGGGTCGCCGTGCTTCGGGACGCCCGAGTCGGCTGTTGGCCTGCTCTGCACCGGTCAGATAGCCAGGCACTTCGGGCTTCCCTGGCGCTCTGGTGGGGGTTTGACCTCCAGCCAGGTTCCCGATGCCCAGGCGGGCTACGAGGCGCTCATGACAATGCTCCCCACCTTCCTGGCGGGGGCTAACTGGGTCATGCACACCGCTGGGTGGCTCGAAGGGGGGCTCGTGGCAAGCTACGAGAAGTTCGTGATCGACATCGAGCTGCTGCGAATGCTCGAGGCGGAGTTCACCCCGCTCGAGATCGACGAGGACACGCTGGCATTCGGCGCTCACGAGGAGATAGGCCACGGTGGCCACTTCCTCGGCGCAGCGCACACGATGGAGCACTTCCGTTCGTGCTTCTACCGGCCCCTGCTGTCGTCATCGGAGAACTACGACCGCTGGTCCAAGAACGGAGGCAAGGACGCAGCCGAGAGAGCGGGGGAGATCGCGCGCCGCAAGATCGAGGAGTACGAAGAGCCTCCCATGGACCCTGCGATCCGCGCCGAACTTCAGGAGTACGTGGTGCGCAGGCGGCGCGAGCTGGGCGACTGAGCCCGGCTAGCCGAGGACCGGGTTGGCACGTGTTCTCAGGGTGCCTGGTGACAACGCATGACCCCTTTGTCGGTCACCACGATCGCCAAGCGGATGTCGTGGCTGTCGGTGGGGACCGACTCGACGATCTGTTCGGCGAATGCAAGCCCGATGGTGATCGTGTGAGGAGAGACGCGCTGGAGGAACCGGTCGTAGAAGCCCCCCCCGTAGCCCAGCCGGGCACCCGTGGGGTCGAATGCGAGACCGGGAGTTACCACTACGTCGATAATGGACGGGTCGACCGGCTGCTGGTCCGCAGGCTCTGCCGGCCCGTAGGTGCTGGGCACGAGGGTGCTGTCAGGCATGTGCGGCGCGGCCTCCATGGTCCCCCCGTCGAGATAGGGCAGCAGGACCGATTTGCCTGCCGCGTGCAGTGCCTCCATGGCGGCTCCAGTCGGCGCCTCGTGGGCGAAGGACGCGTAGATGAGCACGCGTCGGGCGGCTTCGATCTCTGGAAGAGCCATGAGATTTGCGGCGAGGAGAGGCTCGCGTTCGCGGCGGGTGGCTGCCGGTATCGCCCGACGGTGCCGCTTCATCTCGTCGCGCATGCTGGCCTTCCGGCTGGCGACCGGGAGGTCAGCCGGGTGGCGCTCTGCTGGCGCCCCCTGTTCCTCCATTGGCGCCCCCTGTTCCTCCATTGGCGTTCGTCTCTTCTCCGTCGGAACCCCATCCCGCTGGATGGGCCGTCACGGCCCATCGCGTGGTGGACATGGCAGATCGTATCTGCTACTCGTGATGTTAGTATAGATATACTAACTGTCGATCAGTGCCTCGCAGGGCACAGTTCAGCAGGGCAGTGAAGCCGGTCAGCACGATACGGAGGCATGGTTCATATGGCTAGCGGGTCTCTGGCGGGCACCGGCACCGGCACGACTGCTGCCCGAGCGGGCAGCCAGATCGAATCGATTGGGCACTCGGTGCTCGCCGACAGGCTTGGGGTGCTCCCAGGGTCGGACCGGGTCCAAGACGCCCTGTCCTACCTGCTCGCGCATATAGACGCCGGTGCATGGAGCGAAGGCTCCGAGCGCCGTCAGGGTCGTGAGCCGGGTGCCGCAGTGGATCGGACACGCCGGCTGCTCGATCTGCTCGGCAATCCTGAGCGTTCTCTTGGGATTGTCCACATCACCGGGACCAACGGCAAGACGTCCACCGCGTGGCTGGTCTCGGCCATGCTGCGATCAGCCGGGTTGAGGGTAGGGACCTTCACGAGCCCTCATCTGCAGCAGGTTACCGAGCGCATAGCGTTCAACGGTGAGCCCGTCAGCGAAGGGGAGCTTGCACAGGCGTTGCTGGAGGTGCGGGCGGTTGCGCCGGGGACGAGCGATGGTAATCCCAGATTCTTCGAGATTCTCTCGGCAGCCGCTATATGGCATTTTGCGCGCCGGGGAGCGGACGTGGCGGTGGTCGAGGTGGGCATCGGGGGCCGGGAGGACGCGACCAATGCTTTGGATGCGGACGTGGCGGTTGCGACCAATGTAGGTCTTGACCACGTGGAGCTTCTCGGCCCCACGACCGTCCACATCGCGGGTCAGAAGGCGGGGATAATCAAGCAGGGATCTATAGCCATCGTCGGTGAGGTCGACGAAGCGGTCGATGGGGTGTTTGCGAGTGCTGCAGAGGCGGTGGAGGCACGGGCTCTGCTGCGCTGGGGGAGGGATTTCGGGGCATCGGCGCTCGCGGGGTCATCTCTTGGCCACGAGCTTGCCATGTTCACACCGGCAGCCCGCTACGAGGGGCTGTGGTCTCCGTTGCGAGGAAGGCACCAGGACGTGAATGCCGGGTGTGCCCTGGCCGCAGCCGAGGCCTTCCTCGGCCACCCACTTGGCAGGGAGGGTCTCCAGCGTGCGCTGCGCGAGGCGGAGCTGCCCGGGCGGCTGGAGGTGGTGGGCAGTGACCCCGTGGTGCTGCTCGACGGAGTGAAGAACGCATCGGGAGCCTATGCCGCGGCTCGCGCTCTCGACGAGGACTTCGGGTCCGCGCGAGGACGCGTCCTGGTCGTGGGTCTACTGCGCGGCCATGATCCCGAGGAGATACTGCTGGGCCTCGCTGCCGACCGGGCGAGAGCGGTCGTCGTGTGTACGCCGCCGACGTCCCGGGCGATGCCGGTTGATCAGATACTGGCTGCCGTGGAGCGCATAGGTGGCCACGGTATCGACGGCGGGGATGTCCGCGAAGCAATGGAGATGGGAATCTCGCTGGCGGGACCGGAGGACATCGTGTTGGTCACTGGGTCGCTGTACGTCGTGGGAGCAGCACGCGAGGCGCTCGCCGCCGAGCACGTGGAACCAGCCGCTGGTGCCGGAATAGATCCTTTGGCGGTGGAGAATGGGCGATGACGGGCGCGAGGCTGGGCGCTGATGGGCGCGAGGCTGGGCGATGACGGGCGCGAGGCTGGGCGCTGATGGGCGCGAGGCTGGGCGATGACGGGCGCGAGGCTGGGCGATGACGGGCGCGAGGCTGGGCGATGACGGGCGAGGAGAGCCGGTGATGGGCGAGTTGGATTACTCGAGCCTGAGCATTCAGGAGCTACTGACCAGGATCGCGGCCAAGACGCCGGCTCCAGGTGGCGGTGCCGTCACTGCCATGGCGACTTCGATGGCGGCTGCCCTGTGTGCGATGGCGGCCCGGTATTCAACCGAGCAGATGCTTGACGCCTCAGACCTGGCTGATCGGGCCGAGGATTTGAGCCGCAACGTGGCCGGGCTGGCGCAGCGAGATGCCGAGGCTTACCGACGCGTGCTTGCCGCACTGGCGATGCCTCGAGAGCCGGATCCCGAGCAGCGCCGTCGAGCGGTGCGCTCCGCGCTGTCGGACGCGGCTGACGTCCCGCTTGCCATTGCCGAGGCGGCGGCATCGGTGACAAGCATGGGCGCCGAGCTGGCCACCAAGGGCAACCCGAACCTCCGTGGCGACGCGATCACTGCGACGTTGCTTGCAGATGCGGCAGCACGCGCTGCCGGCTCTCTCGTTGCCATCAACCTTGCTCGTGAGCCTGACGACGCCCGCCTGGCCCGTGTGAGGGACTGCACGGCTAGAACCGCTGCCGCTGCGTCGGAGATCACCCACAGCACCGCCGGCTCCCCGAGCACCGCGGGCACCGCCGGCACCGGCAGTGCCTGAGATGCCTGCACTTCATCAGGTCGGCGCGTGTAGAGCGACCAACCGGACACGGGGCCGGGCCCCGTCTAGGAGGAACAAATGACAACACAGCAGTACGACTTCGTGATCGTCGGTGGAGGCTCGGCGGGCAGCGTGCTCGCCAATCGCCTCTCGGCGGACCCGTCGAACCGGGTTCTGGTGCTCGAGGCCGGACGGTCGGACTACTCCTTCGACATGTTCATACAGATGCCTGCCGCACTCACCTTTCCCATCGGGAGCCGGCTGTACGACTGGAAATACGAGTCGGAGCCCGAGCCGTACATGAACGGCCGGCGCATCTATCACGCGCGTGGCAAGGTTCTCGGCGGGTCGAGCAGCATCAACGGCATGATCTTCCAGCGCGGCAATCCACTCGACTACGAGCGCTGGGCAGCGGACCCCGGCATGGGCGACTGGGACTACGCACACTGCCTGCCGTATTTCAAGAAGATGGAGACCTGCCTGGCCGGAGGTGACGAGTACCGAGGATCGAGCGGGCCTCTGAAGCTCGAGAGGGGACCTGCGACCAATCCGCTGTTCACAGCCTTCTTCGATGCCGTTCAGGAAGCCGGCTACCCGCTGACCTCGGATGTGAACGGGTACCGGCAGGAAGGGTTCGCCCCGTTCGATCGCAACATATACAAAGGGAGGCGCCTGTCGGCGTCGAGAGCGTACCTTCACCCCGTTATGTCGAGGAAGAACCTCGATGTGCACACCCTCGTTCTTGCAACGAAGGTCCTGTTCGCGGGCAAGCGGGCCATCGGTGTCGAGTACCGGCGATTCGGGCAGCGTCACATCGCCCTGGCAGGCGAGGTGATCGTCAGTGGTGGGGCCATCAACTCGCCCCAGCTCCTGCAGCTCTCGGGGGTGGGCAACGCGGCCGAGCTGCAGGCACTCGGGATTTCTCCTGTGGGCGACCTTCATGCCGTAGGCGAGAACCTCCAGGACCACCTGGAGGTCTACATCCAGCACGCGAGCAAGGAGCCCGTGTCGGTCGCGCCGGCCCTGAAGTGGCGGAACCGTCCGTGGGTGGCGCTCGAGTGGCTGCTCATGCGCTCCGGCCCTGGGGCGACCAACCACTTCGAAGGTGGGGGATTCGTCCGTAGCAACGACGACGTGGTCTACCCG
>JAJZJN010000186.1 GCA_021851165.1 Actinomycetes bacterium | reverse complement strand
GAGAAGGACCGCTTCGACGTCCGCTGCATGGATGTTGTTCCCGCCGCGGATGATCACGTCCTTCTTCCGGCCCACGATGTACAGGTACCCGTCCTCGTCCAGGCGACCCAGGTCACCGGTGTGCAGCCAGCCACCGGCCCAGGTGCGAGCGGTGGCTTCCGGGTCGCCGAAGTATTCCCGCTCGCGCCCAGGCATCCGGATCAACACCTCGCCGACAGCCCCTGCCGGGAGGTCGACATCGCCGGCATCCACGCAGCGGACCTCCATCGGTGCCATCGGCTTCCCGACCGATCCGACCCGGCGCAGCGACTCGCCCTGGGGCATCGCGCAGTAGGCGGAGCCGGCCTCGGTCATGCCGTAGCTGTTGGACACGGCCGCACCAGGCATCCGCTCCTGCATCCGCCGAAGGATCGCCGGCGCGAGCGGGGCACTGCCGATCGCACAGAGCTTGACCGAGTCGAGCACCGCAGCGTCGAACAGGGGATGGGTCACGAGGAGCTGGGCCATGGCTGGCACCAGGAACACCGCCACCGGCCGCCGGTGCTCCACCGTGGCGAGCCATTCGCCCGCGTCGAAGCGGGGCTGATAGAGAGCCGTCATGCCGAGCTTCATGGGGTTGTAGACGAACGACACGCCTGCGAAGGTGAACAGCGGGCTCGCATGAAGCCATGCCTCACCCCTCCACACGGGGAGGCCGACCGGGAGGAGCGAGGCAGAGCGGTGCCGCACTGCCACCCCCTTCGGGGAGCCGGTGGTACCCGACGTGTAGAGGATGTCGGCCAGGTCGTCACCCGACAGGGGCACCTGGAAGGTCGAGGCGTCGGAATCGAGAAGCTCACTCCATGCAACGGGCTCCGCAGCGCTTCCGGGCCCCTCCACGGGAGAGCACGGAGGCGCTTCGGAGCCCGCATCGACGACGAGGTCGAGTGCTGGCAAGCCGGGTGCACATCGCAGGCAGCGCTCTATCATGCCGGCACCGGCCAGCACTCCTCGCGCCCCGCTGTGGGAGAGCACGGCGGCGACCTCGCGATCGGCGAGCCTCGGGTTGACCGGGACGGCGACAGCACCTGCCTTGTGAATGGCAACGTAGGCCACCAGCCAGCGCAGGGCATCCTCCATGCCGAGGGCTATGGCCACGCGGTCGCCCTTGGCCACTCCCCGGCAGGCAAGGCCCCTCGCGAGCCGGTTGGCATCGGCCTCCCAGGCGGCAAAGGTGAGGGTGTCCCCGCGGAGAACGCTGTAGGCGTGCTCGGTCGGATAGGCATCCGCCATCAGGCGGAGCTGGTCGTTCGGGCCGTCCGGCCGGGGTCGGGAGCTCCGGCCGCGCGCCCTGCCTGAGCTACGGGAACCACTCGACATCGCTAACACACCTGTCATAGTACGACGAAGCCCGGCGATGGGCGAGCCGGTGAGCCGGTGGGGCTCAGGCCCGTGCCGGCTCGCGGCCATGCTCTGCTCAAGCGCTGCGAAGCAGCCCGCCTACCCGCTCGCCGTCGGGGCTGAGCACACCGAGCCCGAGCTCGCTCGCCGTCTCCTCGACACCGGTGTAGACCCGCAGGCCGTAAACGTAGGGCAGGTAGTCGCCTCTGATCCCGATCATTGCGACGAGCTGTTCGAGAACCGCTGCGAAGCGCCGGACATCGGCAGGGCGCAGGCGTGTCTTCGCCTCCACCAGCACCGACACCTCCGCACCCTGGTCGGTTCGTGCCTGGACGAGCATGTCGATCTCACCGTTAGCCTCGACTGGCTCGGGGCGGCCATGGACCTGCCAGCCCCGGCGTTCGAGCACCGTCACCACGACGGACGACGCGTCCTCCTCGACAGTGCCTCCGACAACCGCCGACAGCCGCCCCACCTCCTGGCGAAGCATCTCCTGGCCCCGTCGCATCTCGGACACGGCGTCCTTCAGGTCACGGATGTCCCGGGTGTTCTCGGCCACCGCCTCCCGCAGCTCGGACACGGCGTCCTTCAGGTCACGGATGTCCCGGGTGTTCTCGGCCACCAGCTCTGGAAGCCGGAGCACGTCATCGCTCAGCAGCACGGCCCGCAGTTGGGCGCGAAGGCCGACGTCGGCCTCGATCTCCCTGATGATCGCGAGCGTGTCCACGCCGTCAATGGTACTCGCAGGACCACGGTGCCCGGCCGGCCGAGAGCGGTTGCAACCAGGCAAGCACCCCCAGAGCCGCGCCCGGCGAGCTCGCGAGCCCGCGAGGACTCAGGCCCGCGAGGGCTCAGGCCCGCGCCGCGAGCTTGCCCAGCAGAGCGTGCTCGAGTGCAGTGGGAAAAGCCTCACCGGAGCCCCCGAAGATCGCCTCCACCACCACCGAGCCCTTGGGGAAGATCACCGCGTCAAGTGAATGGGGCATCCTGGCAGAACACCCGACAAAAGTCTACTCGCAGACACGCAGTGCTTCACGCAGTGCTATCAGACAAGCCTCTGTACGCTTTAGATTATCTTTCCTAATTTTCCTATATGCGTGGGTAGATCTTGCCCATTCTAATACCCACAGGCTACCGGCTATACCGAATCCTATACCGGATATGGGAAGAAGGATATCGGCAACAACTGCACCGACTGACGCGGAATTGCCCAATATCCTCGCTTGCAACAGGATAGCGATAGACAACAGTAGAATGCCCACAATGGCTGCCAGCCCCATCATCAACTGAGTTAAGGCGGCATCATAATGCTTGGGAATTGCCTTGAGGCTTCTCTTGACAACCCATAACTCGTGCTCCAGCTTTTCTGGATGCTGGGCTAATCGAGAAAAGTACTTTATATCTGATGTTTTACGGTTATACCGTTGGGCCTTTAGCCGGTTAATCCTTTTCCTGTGTCCCTGTTCCGACCGCCTCAGCAGTGCCGACCACGCGTCGAGACGATGGCGACGGAAACGATACTCACTCTCCAATATAAATATCTCCTATAGTCATATGACAACTCGTCACGGCCGAAAAGACGATGAGTCCGCACCCGGTTGGCAGTGCCTCCAATCTCAGTGACGTTGGCTAGAACCACCAAGCTCAAGCACCTCCGACGCAGGGGGCAGCACGACGGCGCCCGCCGAGGCCGGAGGAAGCATCACCATCACGACTTCCTCAGCCTGCATCCCGCTTGCACGGCCGCTGACAGGCCTCCTCGAATCACTCGTGGACCCGCCCGCGGCGTGCCCAGTCGGAACAGGCTGTACCGAGAGCACTACAGCACCGAGAGAGCCATCGGTGCCGAGGCCAATACTCGCTGAGACGGCTTGACCGGCCGTGATACCTCCGAAAGCACGGACCAGTGGGCGGATACCGGGCGGAACCAGCCGCCCCGCACCGACGACGTCTATGGACCCCGAATACCACGACAGTGTGCCTAGCTTTGCTGGAACTGCTCCCGTGCCTGATGCTGGGCTTCGAGCAGCGATACCCGCGGGTGGGGCACTCCCGACCACCGACCCGATACCTTGCGCGATCATAGAGAGAATCACCGGAACATCCATAGGCAACACGAACGCCAACAGAGAGCTAGGCGCTATCTTCTGGTTCCCAGTTCCGAGCAGGTCGACTGGGATCGACACCCAGGGTTTCCCATTTGCGGTCGAGTGCGCCGCAGGGGGCAACTCGAAGTAGAGACCAGTCGAGCT
>JAJZJN010000042.1 GCA_021851165.1 Actinomycetes bacterium | reverse complement strand
CCTTCGGATGCCGAGACATATCATGAGACCGAGCGGAATTGAGCCCTGTCGGGAATTGGGCTCTAAGACCTGCCCCGTAATACCGGCACCGCGTCGGCATTACGGGGCAGGTCTTGGAGACTCGAACCTCACAGTCGAGCTCGACGGCAGCCGTGTGCGAAGTCGGCTAGCATGGTCGATCGCCAGGGTCGTGTGAGTATTGCCGGGACGGTTTTCCGGGTCTCGACGCGGTGGAACCCAGGCTTTGGGCGCAATCCTGCCCCGACTACGGGGCTCCGAGTGCATGGCACCGGGTCCGGAGGGAGGTGAGCCGCAGATGCGGCCATACGAGACGATGATCATATTCGATGCCGATCTGGACGATGCTGCGATAGGCGCAGTCCTCGATCGCGCGCTCGGGGTCCTCGAGTCCAATGGGGGTAGGCGCGGTCAGATAGACCGGTGGGGTAAGCGGACTTTCGCATACGAGCTGCACCATCGCCGCGAGGGCTATTACATCGTGGTGGAGTTCATGGCCGAGCCTGCAGCAGCGGCGGAGCTGGATCGCTTCCTGTTCCTTGCCGACGAGGTCGTCCGTCACAAGATCATGCGGCTCGCCGACGAGGCTCCCGCAAGCCGTGGCAATTCCACGGCACCCCCTGCAGCAGCGGCCACGGTCGATTCCGCGCCGGCACCCGTGTCCGAGGTGCCGGCTGCCTCCACACCGCCGGTTACGGCGGCGGCAACCAGCGTTCCGGCTGACGCCGGCTGACGCGACGAACACTGGAGGAACCTGGAGATGTCGAACGGCAACACAGTGGTGCTGGTTGGAAACGTGACGCGCGACCCTGAGCTTCGCTTTACCCCCAGTGGGCAGGCGACCGCGACATTCGGGTTGGCTGTCAACCGGCGTTGGCAGAATCGCCAAACCCAGGAATGGGAGGAGGCAACCTCGTTCTTCGACATTGTCTGCTGGCGCGAGATGGCGGAGAATGCTGCCGAGAGCTTGACCCGTGGGGCGAGAGTCCTCGTCACGGGCAGGCTCGATCAGCGCTCGTGGGAGACAAGCGATGGGGAGAAGCGCTCGAAGGTCGAGGTGGTTGCCGACGAGATCGGTCCGAGCCTCAGGTGGGCGACGGCCCAGGTGACGAAGAACGAGCGGCGAAGCCCAAGTGGCGAAGCCCAGGCGGCCCCGCCGCGTGCGGCGGCCCCGCGCGAACCCGATCACGCAGCCGGCGTAGCCGGAGGATACGGACATGACGAGGAGCCCTTCTGACAATGGCCAGGAACAATGATCGTGGGACCCGCCGGACACCCAGGGACACAGGGCGCCGCACGAAGAAGAAGCCGTGCGCGCTGTGCAGGGACAAGGTAGCCGGTGTCGATTACAAGGACGTGAACTTGCTTCGCAAGTACATGAGCGATCGGGGGAAGATCCGAGCCAGGCGGGTCAGCGGTAACTGCGCCCAGCACCAGAGGGCGATAGCGCTCGCGATCAAGACGGCTCGTGAATTGGCGCTTCTGCCGTATGCCCAGCGAACCGTGACGGAGCGCTCCGGCGGCGGACGCGGTCGGGGGCCCGGTGGTGGGCCCGGTGGTGGGCGCGCTGCTCCGGGGGCGAGATCCGCAGCGGGATCACGTGAGAGCATCCCCGCTGGTGATGTGGGAGGTCTCGTAATAGGCGACGATGCCCTGGACGTCGCGGTGGACATCGCGGTGCTCGAGGAGGCTACCGAGCTGCTGGAGGAAGTCGTCGACGATGTCCTGCTGGCAGCGGAGGAGGTGGAGGACTGATGCGGGTGGTGCTCAGAGGTGACGTGGACGGGGTGGGCAAGCGTGGCGACATAGTGCAGGTCGCACGCGGCTTCGCGCGCAATTTCCTCCTGCCGGCTGGCCGCGCGGTCCCCGCGACCCCTGGCATCGAGGCTCAGGCTGCCGCCATGCGCCGGGCGCGGGTGCTCGGCGACACTCGTGATCGTGAGGCGGCCAAGGCCGCTGCCGAGCTGCTGGCAGGTGTGGTTGTCACAGTGTCCGCACGTGCGGGTACCGAAGGGCGGCTGTTCGGCTCGGTGACGGCCCTCGACATAGCAGAGGCCCTCGAGGCACAGACGGGAGCGTCGGTGGACCGCCGGAAGATCGAGCTTCACGAGCCGATCAAGTCGCTGGGCAGCCATGTGGTGCCGATCCGGCTTCATTCCGACGTGGAGACCGATCTCACGGTTGAGGTCGTCGCTGCCAGGTGAGCTTCAGGTCGACGAGCCGGCCGTCTACATGGATGCCCGGGGCATCGTCCAGGGTGCCCCGGTCCACCTCGAGTGATACACCCCAGGCCTACTGTGTGGTGCATGATCCGTCGTCGAGTGGTTCTTGTCGCCGGGTTTTCCCCAGCGTCGTCCAGTGGATATCCACTGATTTTTGGGAGATTTCCCCGGGTTAGGAATCTATCGCTCCACATCCCTGATGGGTCATGGTGAGGGAACCATGGCGCAGACATTCGAATCGACTTCTCCCCGCAGGCTCCAGCCGGTGGCAGGACGAGTCCCCCCGCACAATCTCGACGCCGAAGAATCGCTGCTCGGCGCGATGCTCCTATCAAGAGATGCGATAGCTGAAGCTGTCGAGTGCTGCACGGCCGAGGACTTTTACAAGCCTGCCCATGCACATGTCTTCTCGGCGGTCACATCGCTGTATGCACGTGGCGAGCCTGCCGACCCGGTGACGGTTGCCGAGGAGCTCCGACGCACAGGCGCTCTGGAGGCTGTAGGGGATCAGTCGATCCTCCTCACGCTGCAGGTGAATACTCCCTCGACGGCGAACGCGGGTCACTATGCCCGCATCGTGGAGGAGCACGCGCTGCTCCGGCGTCTGGTGAGAGTAGCTGGTGAGATAGCGGAGCTGGGTTACAGCGTTCCGGAGGACGTGGGTATGGCTGTCGACCGGGCGGAGTCGATGGTGTTCGAGGTAGCCCAGCGCCGGGTCGTCGACACGATGTCGCCTTTGCGTGAGCTGTTGGCTCAGAGCCTCGATCATCTTGAGCAGCTCTTCGAACGCGGCGAGGCAATAACCGGGGTGCCGACGGGATACGCGGATCTCGATGAGAGGTTGGCTGGCTTGCAGCCATCCAACCTCGTGGTGGTGGGCGCTCGGCCGGCCATGGGCAAGACGAGCTTCGCACTTGGGATAGTCGAGCATGCGGCGGTCAAGGCACGTGTGCCGGTCCTGTTGTTCTCGTTGGAGATGAGCCACTTGGAGCTCACTCAGCGCCTGTTGTGCTCCGAGGCGCGAGTCGACGCGACACGGATGCGCAACGGGCGGCTGCTCGAGTCGGACTGGCCGAAGATCTCCGACGCAATAGGCCGCCTGGGGGATGCTCCCATCTACATCGACGACAACCCGAACCTGACCGTCATGGACATACGTGCCAAGGCGCGCCGGCTGAAGAGCCGCGAAGGTCTGGGGCTGGTCGTGGTCGACTACCTCCAGTTGATGACCGGTCGCCATACGACCGAGAACCGGCAGGTCGAGATCTCCGAGATCTCGCGGGGTTTGAAGGTGCTCGCCCGCGAGCTGTCGGTGCCGGTTATCGCGCTCTCACAGCTATCGAGGAACTTGGAGATGAGAGCAGACAAGCGGCCCGTACTGGCAGACCTGCGTGAGTCAGGTGCGATCGAGCAGGATGCTGACGTGGTCCTGTTCATCTACCGTGACGAGGTTTACAATCCCGAATCGGCCGACCGGGGCTCAGCGGAAATCATCATTGCCAAGCATCGCAATGGACCTACAGGAGTCACCCAGCTCGCCTTCGTGGATCACCACACGCGTTTCGCAAATATGGCTCGTGGCTAGCCGTTTCGTGCCCCGGATCCTCAGTATCCAGCCTCGACGTCGATCATCCCGAGCAGGCTGTCTCCGTTCGCCAGCCTCCGGACGTTGTCGGCGATGCGCTTGGCTAGGCGGGGCTGGATCATATCGCTCGTGTCCGCCGTGTGGGGTGTGATTATGCAGTTCGCCATGGCCCACAGGGGGTGGCTTTCGGGAAGGGGCTCGGGTTCGACGACGTCGAGGGCGGCCCCGGCGATCGTGCCCGAAGACAGGGCTTCCACGAGCTGGTCGGTGTCGACAATGCCACCGCGCGCTACGTTCACCAGCCACGAGCGCTCGTCCATGGCGTGGAACTCGTCCCACCCCATCAGAGCCGTTGTCTCGGAGGTGAGCGCGAGAGCCAGGAAGACGACCAGGGCACCGTGCAGTGCCTCGTGGAGGTCGGTGATCGCTACGGTGCGGTGTGCCCCGCGGATGGGGGCCTGTGATCTGTGGACGGCGGTGATATGCACCCTGAAGGGAGCAAGAAGCTCGATCAGTGCTGTGGCGATGCCGCCACTGCCGACAATGGTGATGTCCTCGTCGTAGAGGCTGGTTCCGCCCGGGGTGCCCCAGCGGCTTGCCTTCACGCGTTCGGGAAGCATGCGGAGCCCTGCGAGGGCGAGCATGAGCGCATGTTCGGCTACCGGCTCCCCGTAAGCGCCCTTCGCGCAGGTCCAGAGGTGCGAATGGTCAAGGAGGCCGGCTTTGACGACCCACTCGACGCCTGCCGAGGGAAGTTGTACCCAGCGGATGGACGTTCCCACCGTCAAGCAGGTCCGCAAGGCATCTGGGTCGCTCGATCCGACCCACACCAGGCCGGCAGGCTGTTCATCTGGCGCCACCAGCGTGCCCCCGCCTCTGACGACAGCCGCTTCAGCCCATGAGGTACCAGACGGCACTACCGCGATGCGCGGGCCGGCTCGGTCGAACGCTCGCCGGATGGGTCCGGGATCGGTGTGTGATGGCTGTAGCTCTCGGTGTCCCATGGTTCTCCTGATGGTTGCGCCGCCGCAGGGGGCAGCTCAGGTGCCTTCATGCCCGGTGAGAGGCGCGCGGATATACGCTGAGCGGCCTCGGCTACCATGCGGCCGAGGTCCTCGAGGCGTTCGTCGCTCATCCTGACCCTCGGCCCGGCGATGCTTATGGCACCGACCACCTGATCCCGCTTGAACACGGGCGCAGCTACGCAAGCTACTCCGAGGGCGCTCTCGCCGATCTCCAGGGAGTAGCCGTTACGGCGGATGGTCTCCAGCATGGGAAGAAGGTCGTCGATTCGCTCGGGTGAATCGGGTGAGACGACCTGGAAGGGCTCCGATCCGAGCACCCCCTCCAGCACTGCTCCGTCAAGATACGCGGCAACCGCTCTACCAAGGGCTGAGGAGTGAGCGGGAACGGTTGTCCCGGGAACCTCGGCCATCCTGAACGGGTAAGGACTCTCCAGGATCTCGGCCAATACGATGCGCCGGCCGCTCAGCATGGCCAGGCCAACGGTTTCCCTGGCGTCCAGCCACAGAGAGCGAAGCTCTCCCGCTGCCACTTCGGGAACGTCGAGGCGACCCAGTAGCAGCAGACCCCAGCGCAGTGCCTCCGGTCCGGGGCGGTATCCGCCGGATGGAACTCGCTCGGCTAGCTCGATCGCCTGGAGGGTCTCTAGCATCCTGAAGGCAGTGCTCTTCGCGACGCCGGAGAGCCGGGCGGCCTCATCGAGGCTCAAGTGGCCCTGCTCGACGAGTGCGCGTAGAAGCTCTAGCGCACGCCGGATCGAATCCACCGCGTAACGGTTCTCTGCCATTCACACCCCTTGACATCTCTAGTCTATCACTTTACTATTTCTAAATGAAACCGAGGTTTTGATGAGTAAAACTCATTCGCCTCGTATACCGATTCAAGGGGGATTCTGCCGATGAACAGCCGTCGTTTCGTCGTGAGGGGGATTGCCATGGGGTTCGCCGGTGCCCTGCTGCTCTCGGCATGCTCCAGCTCCTCGACTCCTGCAAGCACGGCCGGAAGCGCTAAGCCAGCCAAGAGCTCGGCAGCCGCTGCCGGCCAGGTGAGCAGGATCGAGCAGGAGGTCGCCCAGATGGAGGCGCCCCAGACCACCTGGACCGGGCCCACCAGCGGTCCGGTGGCGACTGCGGGCAAGAAGATCGTCTACCTGTCGGGCCAGGAATCGAACTCCCTCGACGCTGCCTACGGGAGCTATCTCCAGGCGGCAGCGAAGAAGATCGGCTGGCAGGTCACGATCATCGATGGCAAGGGCACCCCGACGGGGTGGCTGTCGGGTATGGATCAGGCTGTGGCGCTCCATCCTTCCGGGATCGTCATCTTCGCGGATGCCGCGAGTCTCGCCAAGCCGATCTCGGCCGCCATAGCCGACCACATCCCGGTAGTCGGGCTTCACGCATGCTCTGTCACCGGGCCGTGTCACGGCCTTTTCACGAACATACAGGAAGACGCTACAGCCATTGGACGAGCGGAGGCCGACTACGCGATCGCTGATTCTCATGGCACGGCTCGGGTGATCATCGTCACGCACAACGAGTATGGAATCGCCCGGATCAAGTCCGACGCGATGAAGGCCGAGCTCGCGAAGTGCCCGGGGTGCAAGCTGCTCGCATATGTGAACTTCCCCGCTTCTGAATCCTCGACCCGCACGCCGCAGCTGGTGACTTCCTGGGTGTCGCGATACGGGCTCCCGTTCTACGCGCTGACAGTTGGCGATAACGACTGGGATTTCGCCGTGCCGTCGCTGCGGGCGGACAGCGTGCCTCCTTCTAAGGTGGTACTCATAGGATCTGACGGGATACCTTCCGCATACCAGCGGATCCGTGCAGGCAACCAGTACCAGGTTGCAACCGTTCCAGAGCCTGCCCAGGAAGAGGCATACTACGCCTTGTACCAGATGAACCGGGCATTGCACGGGATGTCCCCCTCCACATGGGGTCCACCCGTCTACCTCGTCACCCACAGCAATGTGAACGCGGAAGGGGGTGCCAACAACGCGTTCGATCCGGCCGACCACTACCGCCAGCACTTCGTATCGCTGCTGACCACAGGCAAGACCTCGTGAGTGCAAGGGTTCCGGATGCCGACCGAGTGGGCGGGATCGAAGGCGGGCTCACGGTAAGGGGGATCACGAAGTCCTTCTGGGGCAATGTCGTCCTTGCTCAGGTCGACATGTCCGTTGAGCAGGGCCAGGTGCATGCCCTCCTTGGGCAGAACGGTGCTGGCAAATCCACCCTCATCAAGATCTTGAGTGGTGTCTACCAGGCAGATCACGGAGAGGTTCTGGTGGACTCCACACCGGTCACACCGGGGCGGCCAGAGGTTCCCGTGGCGTTCATACACCAGGACCTAGGCCTGGTAGGGGACATGACAGTGGCCGAGAACATGGCTCTGGTCGCGGGATACGAGCGCAGGCATCACCTCATCTCGTGGAGCGAGGTCCGGCGACGGGCGCGAGCATCGCTCGAGGCTCTTGGGCTCGACCTGGATCCAGATGCCTCCGTCACACAGCTGTCTGCAGCAGAGCGCTCCATGGTCGCAATAGCGCGCGCCATGTCGATGCAGACCCGGTTCATCGTTCTCGACGAGCCCACGGCTGCACTGCCGGCGTCCGATGTGGGACGGCTCTTCCGCGCGATCGAGCGCCTTCGTGCTCAGGACGTCGGGTTCCTGTACATTACGCACCGCATCGACGAGGTCTTCCAGATATGTGATCGCGTCACAGTGCTGCGCAATGGGCGGCGCGTGCTGAGCGCACCGGTGGGGCAGGTGACCCGCGAGTCGCTGGTGGCCAGCATCGTCGGCCACGACCTTCCTGGAGGCGACAGGGCACTGGACCACGGGCCAGGAGCGTTCCCGCGGCCAGAGTCGCTTCCTCGGTCAGGGTCCGCCCCTGTGACTCCGGATCGCCCGGCTTCCGTGGTCATCGCCACACGGAGCCTGTCGGTAGGCAGGGCAGGGCCAGTGGACATCGAGGTCCGCCGTGGGGAGGTGCTCGGGCTCGTAGGCCTGGCAGGGGCGGGACAGATCGAGGTAGGCCGGGCTCTCGTCGGCGCCGCCAGGCCGAGTGGCGGGCATATGGAGCTCGAGGG
This sequence comes from Actinomycetes bacterium, assembly GCA_021851165.1. Taxonomy (GTDB): domain Bacteria; phylum Actinomycetota; class Acidimicrobiia; order Acidimicrobiales; family JAJZJN01; genus JAJZJN01. The sequence goes on along the minus strand of JAJZJN010000042.1, from coordinate 12,535 downwards.
CAGGCCCTACCATCCGCGCAGCCCGTCGGAGGCTCTCGGCCACGGCGTGATGGGCTTTGTAGCGGGCGACAGGCTTCAGGAGAGCATTGCTGCAGGCCTGAGTGTTCAGGAGAACCTGTACTTGAACCCAGGTGCGCAGCACAGATCCCCGCTCAAGCTGATCGGCCACCGGGAGGAGGCCAGGCGCGCGGCGGAGGTGCTCAGACGCTTCGATGTGCGCCCGGCTGATCCTGCCATGCCCATAGGCCTGCTGTCGGGGGGAAACCAGCAGAAGGTCGTGGTTGCACGTTGGGTGGAGGCCGAGGTTCGGGCGCTGGTACTGGAGGACCCTACTGCAGGCGTCGACGTAGGAGCGAAGCCGGAGCTTCACGCCATCTTGCGGCGGATGGCGGATGCAGGTGCGGCGGTGGTCGTCATCTCGTCGGACTTCGACGAAGTGGTCGGGATCTGCGACAGGGCCCTGATCTTCGGCAAAGGCCATGTCGTTGCCGCCCTGGAAGGCGAGGCTCTCGAGATATCGGCACTCACGTCGCTTGCCTCAGGGTCGGCTCGGGCTTCTGGGCAAGCTGCTCGCAGCATCGACGGGATGGGCCAGGAGCCGGGGAGGAAGGCAGTATGAGTGAAGGCGGTGCTGCGGCCGGCTTGAAACGGAGACCCAGGGTATTCGGCGCCTCCATCGGTCATTTGGCAAGCCGAGCAATGTCCGTGTACGGCCTTCTCATCCTCACGGTGACGCTGTGCGTCGTGTTCTCGCTGCTGATGCCGACGACGTTCCCGACGGCCTTCAACGCTCGCTCGATACTGTCGGACAAATCCATCGTGATACTCATCGCGCTGGCCGAGATGATCGTCGTGAGCGCGGACCAGTTCGATCTCTCCGTCGGGTACGGGGTGGGCCTGGCGCAGATCCTGGCCATCGGCTTCCAGACGCGTGAGCACCTGGCCTGGCCGGTAGCGGCGATGCTGGTGCTCGCGATCGGTCTCTGTGTCGGCCTCGTGAACGGGCTGCTTGTCACCAGGGCCCATATCGACTCGTTCATCGCGACGCTTGGCGTTGGCACTTTCCTCTATGGGATATCCGAGTGGTATACCCATGGGGCTCAGGTCATTGGCACGGTTGCGAGCTCGTTCAGGGCCCTGTCGGGCAATGTCGCGGGCATTCCGCTGCCGGCCATCTACGTGGTGGTGATCGGACTCGGCCTGTGGCTCGTGCTGGAGTACCTGCCCCTCGGGCGCTATCTCTATGTGCTCGGCTCCAATCCGAGGGCAGCCGAGCTGACAGGGATCTCGTCGCGCAAGTACGTCCTCATCGCGTTCATGGCGGGGGGTGTGCTGACCGGCTTTGCCGGTATCATCCTGCAGAGCCGCCTCGGGGTTGGCCAGAGCTCCGTGGGGGCGAATTATCTCCTTCCCGCCTTCGTCGGGGCGCTTCTAGGCGCTACGTCGGTGCGGCCCGGGCGAGCCAATGTCTGGGGCACTGTCATAGCAGTGCTGTTCCTCGGCATAGCCGTGGCAGGCCTGGAGCAGCTCGGCGCCCAGTTCTATGTCGAGTCACTGTTCAACGGCGGGATGCTCGTTCTGGCTGTCGGATTGGCGGGCTACGCAGCGCGCCGTCGCCTTCGCAACATGGCGAGCCCGCGCGGGGTAGGGAACAGCGATGAGAGCCAGCAAGGGCTCGATGCTGTCGTGACCGGAGCCCTCGTCTCTCCGGACGTGGCATCCGAAGCAGTGGCCTCCGGAGTGCCGCAGCCGCCGTGTGCGGCGGACGAAGCGTCGCTGCCGGCGCACCAGCGTCCAGAACCGACGGCTCATGCCGACAACCTACGAGGAGTGTGAGTGGCCGACCAACGTAGGTTCCGTTTCAAGCCTGAGCTGTTCACGGCTGTGCGTGAGGGGAGGGCTTACGATCTAGCGTCGGGGTGGTGGCCCGGGATGCCGGTGGCTTCTGCTCACCCGCCGTTCCAGGTTCATACCTACAGAACTCCTGGCGGTATGAGGGCTGAGGATCTGTTTCCCTATGCTCAGGGCTCGAACAAGGAGAACTACGCTTTCATTTCCGAGGTCATATCGACGACGAGTCATGCCGGGACTCATATCGACGCGCTGTGCCATGTGACGGCAGGCGAGGATGACTCCTGGTTCGGGGGCCGATCGGCCCACGAGTACCTAGGGGACTTCGGGCCTCTCCGGGACGACGCCAGTGACTTCTCGCCGTTCATGGCCCGGGGGATCCTCCTCGACGTTGCCGGTGCTCTGGGTGTGGAGCGGATGGCGCCTGGACAACCGATCGGTCCTGATGAGCTCGATGCAGCGCTGGCCTTCTGCGGCGTCTCGTTGAGCCCGGGAGATGTGGTGCTGCTACGGACAGGATTCATGGCGGACTGGCCTGATCCTGAGCTCATGGGCAGCTCCGAGCAACCTGGGCTGAGCCTTGATGGTGCTGCCTGGCTGCGCCGCCATGGCCCGCTGCTTGTCGGGGCGGACAACACGTCCCTCGAGGTTTCCCCCTCCCTGGTGGACGGAGAGCCGCAGCCGGTGCACAGGTACCTGATACGTACCCATGGCCTCCCGATCCTCGAATGGGTGTATCTGGAGGATCTGGCTGCCGACAAGGCGTTCGAGTTCCTTTTCCTGGCGCTGCCACTCAACATCCGCGGCGCCACGGGATCCCTGGTTCGCCCCGTTGCGCTGGTATGAGTTCGTTGCCGCCGGCCGGGCTCGCCGCCGGCCGGATCGTCCTCGTCGGACCGATGGGGTGCGGGAAGTCGACCGTGGGAGCAGCATTGGCCGGCGTTACCGGTTGGCCATATCTCGATAATGACTCGCTGCTGGTCGCCGAGACGGGTCTGAGTGCCCGTGAGATATTGACCGATAGGGGCGCGGATGCCCTCCACGTTCAGGAAAGCCGGATTCTGCGCATGGCGCTGGCGGCACCCCTACCTCTAGTCATAGGGGCCGCGGCGAGCGCGGTCGACTCGGCGGCTGATCGCGAGCTGCTGATTGCTTCGGGTCACGTCGTCTACCTTCGGGCAGGTCTCGCGACCCTGGCTGAGCGCGTGCGGGCAATCGCACCGGGGGGCAGGGCAGACCGCCCGTTCCTCGGCGACGAGCCCGAGGTCGTGCTGGGTGAGATGCTGTCTCGGAGGGCCGGGGATTACGAGGACGTGGCGTGGCTTGTGGTAGACGTCGATGACCAAAGTCCCGAGCAGATAGCAGATCGGATACTCTCGCAGTGGCGAGGCGGGAGCTGAGATACGAGCCTCAGGCCCGGCGACCTCAGGCCCGGCGTGCCGTCTTCGCGAGCTCCTTGCCGAGATCTTCTTGCCGAGCCGTGTAGAACGGCGCCACCCTGGCCTCGGTGACATCGAGCAGCTCCTGGAGTGCTTCGAGAGCTGACTCGGAGTAGGCAACGGCTTCGGCGCCGAGGTGGTCTACGGCCATGGCGAGCTCAGCCGCAGCAGATGGCGGCAGGTTCACCTGCCCATTGAAGCCTGTCGCAGCGGCGTTGAAGCGTTCGACCGACCTGCTTGCCTGTAGGACGGCAGCCATGATCGGGTGGGGAAGGTCGGAGATCACCTCGAAGTGGTCAAGGCGTGGCAACAAAGCGTAGCTGCCCAGTACGCGGAGGGCGCCGTTCATGCCGGCTATATGGCTCAGTTCCGCGGCCAGGGCGCGTCTGGCCCTTTGCGCAGAACGCTGCTGCCCTTCGCGCCGGGCCGCATCAGCTCGCGTCAGGTAGCGCTCCAGCTCTGCTGCTGCCTTCCGGCGAGTCAACGCGACGCCGGCATAGGAGCCTGCCGTGGCGCATGAGGCGGCGGTGAAGGCCAGGATCGCGATCTGAACCCAGACGGACAGCGACACGCCGACATGACCGCTCACGTTCACATGGGCCGAGGGGTTTACCCCGAGAGCGAGCCAGCTCATGAGTAGCGGGCCAGGAATCTCTCACGCTTCGAAGGCTGGATGTTGGCCTTGGTCACGTCGCCGCCGTAATGGGCTATCACCCGGTTGTCCATCAGCCTCGTCCACACCGGAGGGATGTAGGCCAGGCCGATCATGAGACCGTAGCCGGAGGGAAGCTGGGGCGATTCGTCGAAGTGCCTGAGCGTTTGGAAGCGGCGAGTGGGGTTGGCGTGATGATCCGAGTGGCGTTCCAGGTTGTACAGAGCGACGTTCGAGGCTATGTGGTTGGAGTTCCAGCTGTGCTGGGGGGTGCAACGCTCGTAGCGTCCCGACTCGGCCCTTTGCCGTAGCAGCCCGTAATGCTCCACGTAGTTCACCACCTCTAGGAGGGAGAACCCGAACACAGCCTGGATAGCGAGGAAAGGGAGCACGGACATCCCGAAGATGCCGAGCAGGGTGCCGAAGAGCACGGCCGACATCGCCCAGGTCTGCAGGATCTTGTTCTGGGGGGCAAGGGGGTGCTTGCCACGCCGCTTCAAGCTGTCGGTCTCGAGCAGCCAGCCGGAGCGCAACCCCCCGAAGACACTGCGAGGGAGGAATCTCCAGAACGACTCGCCGAGGCGCGAGCTCGCCGGATCCTCGGGCGTTGCCACACGGACATGGTGCCCGCGGTTGTGCTCCACATAGAAGTGGCCGTACAGGGTTTGGGCCAGCACGATCCTCGACAGCCAGCGCTCCGTCGACTCGCGCTTGTGGCCGAGCTCATGGGCGTTGGCTATCCCTATTCCCCCTACTGCGCCGACGGTGAGGGCAAACCCGAGCTCGTCGAGCACCGGTAGGTGTGTGGTGGCCACCAGCCATGTGCCCCAGACGAGCGTGGCGTACTGCAGTGGCATGTATAGGTACGTGCACCAACGATAGAAGCGATCTTGCTCCAGGTATTCGATTGCCCAGTCGGGTGGATTTGCCGCATCGGTGCCGCTCAGGAGATCCAGAGCGGGTATCACGGCGAAGATCCATATGGGTCCCATCCACCAGAACAGGGCTAATCCAGTCGCATGGACTGCGGCCCATGCCATGAGGGGAAGCAGGGGAACCACCAGGCCGAAGAGCCACAGTGACCGCTTCGGGTCCTTCCATGTCAGGGTATTGCCGGCTGTGTCGGCAGTCGTCGTGTCCATCCGCACTCCTTTGTGAATTCGGGTAGGGCTGTGAATTCGGGCAGGGCTGTGAATTCGGGCAGGTTGGTCGAAGTTGGCAGGCTCCCAGCTGGTCGGGAAGCGGCTCAGTCGGTCCCGGCTCGGACTGTTTCGTGCGTCGGGATAGTTGCCAGGGCACCTTCGGCAAGGAACCCGGCTACGAACTCGGCGACCGTCTCGGGCGGGTCATCCGGGGCGTTCAGGGCGTAGCTGATCAGCAGCCTTGTCACTACGTCGGACAAGCGACGCGATCCGAGCGCCGGCAGCTCGGGCATCTTCTGTTCGACGATCTCGGAGACGACGCTGCGAACGAGGGACACCACCGGGCCACCGTCAGAGGTTATGAGAGGAAGGAGGGACTCCGGCTCTGCACGCATCAGGCGGTCCAGCAGCGGATGCTCACGAGTGAGACGAAGCGTCTCTCGCATGGCAGTCTCCAACGCTTTGCGTGGGTCGTCCACCTCGGCGGTTGCGTATACCACCTTCTCCACGACCTCGATGGTCTGGGCTCTCACCAGCTCGGTTACGAGCATCTCCTTCGACGGGAAGTGCCTGTAGACGGTCTGGCGGGAGAGATCGGCCCGTCTGGCCACGTCTGCCATGGACAGCCCCCGTATGCCATGGAGGGTGGCAGCTTCGAGCCCGGCAAGGAGAATCCGTTCGCGGACGTTCTCTATGGCAAGCATGGTTACAAGATAACATCTATTGTAACAGTGTCAAGATGGGAGGCGAGGGCCACTTTTCCCAGGTGTTCGGCCAGGTGTTCGGCCAGGTGCTCGGCCTGGTGCTCGGCCAGGTGTTCGGCCAGGTGTTCGGCCAGGTGCTCGGCCAGGTGCAGCCTTTGCCGTTCGGCTAGCGCTGTGGCGGCGGTTGGGAGCATGTGTCCCAACGCGAGAGACTGGAGGCCATGCTGGCAGAACCGTGGTCACGTGCGTTCAAGGGACGTTGGATCGAGCACACCATCGAAAGCCAGGCTCTGGCCGGCAATCCTCTCGGTGATCCAGCTTCTCGACCACTATGGGTGTACCTGCCGCCTGGGTATGAAGAGTCGGCCCATCGGCGCTTCCCTGCAATTTACGTGCTGCAGGGATTGATGGGTCAGGTCGACATGTGGTGGAACCGTTCTGCCTTCCGCCCGACTGTGCCCGAACTGGTCGATGCCCTGTTCGGGCCAGACGGGGATCACGGGCCAGACGGGGATCACGGGCCAGACGGGGATCACGGCCAGGGCAGCCCCCCACCAGCACTGGTCGTGCTGGTGGACGCCTGGACGTCGATCGGAGGAAGCCAGTTCCTCAACTCACCGGCAACCGGGCGCTATCTCGATTACCTCTGTGAAGAGATTGTCGGATACGTCGATGCTCGCTACCGGACTGTGCCCGAGCCTGGCTCGCGAGGCGTGTCGGGCAAATCCTCCGGCGGCTATGGCGCGATGGTGGTGCCCATGCTGCGGCCTGACGTGTTCGGTGGTCTGGCCTCACATGCGGGAGATGCGGGCTTCGAATGGTGCTACCTCGGAGATCTGGCCGTCGCAGCTCGGTCGCTACGCGATGACTACGGAGGCAGCTTCGAGAGATTCTGGAGTGACTTCAGGTCGAGGCCTGCCATGAGAAGGGCTTCCGACGCGGCCCTGGTCAACGCCTACTGCATGGCAGCCTGCTACTCGCCTGAGACTGACGGGAAGGTGACCTTGCCGTTCGACCCCTTGACGGGAAGGCTGGACGAGGAAGTATGGGCACGTTGGCTCAGCTGGGATCCGCTACGAATGGCGGGATCTCATGTCGAGGCCTTGCGGTCGATGCGAGCGGTGTGGATAGACGCGGGGCGCAGCGATCAGTACTTTCTCGATCTGGGGGCGCAGGCATTCAGTGCCGAGCTTTTCAAGCTCGGGGTCGAGCATCACTTCGAGCTGTTCGACGGGACCCATTCGGCTATCGAGTACCGCTACCCGCTCGCATGGTCCTACCTGGCAAGCAGGCTGCAGCCGGGCTGAAGACCGGCTCCGGGGCGGGCGGCAGCGCGAGCGGAGCGCGTCTGGCCTCAGCGCCGTGCCGATACGAAGCTAACGACATAGGGGGCGATCGAGGGGCGGAAGAACCAGCCGCGGACGAGGCGGCCGTTCGCCTTGACGGTCATCAGTACCGATGATGCTCCCACTTGGACCGTGAGCTGGCCGCTGCTGGCGGCGAACGTCCGCGAGGTGCCGCTCCCCATCGTCCCGGAGAACAGCGGCGAGGAGCTCGCCGGCGATTCTGCCTGAACCCAGCACGGTGCGAAGGCAGCGACCTCGACACTGAATGTCGCAGTGCTGACGGCTACCGTCGCTCCGGTGGAATTGGCCGATACGGTCCTCGCGGAGATGCTGGTGACACTGGAGCCGGTCGATCCCCCGGATCCGCCTGCTCCGGTGATCTGGCTTGGATTACGGTCGAGATGCAGCTTTACGAGCCACTGGGGCCTCCAGTGGTCCACGGCCAAGCCGGCAGCGGCGAGGGCAAGGGCAAGGGCCGTCAGCCAAACAGCCAAGCGGAGCCCTAGCGGAGCCGGCCGGCTCCTGGACTGATGTGGCTGTTGGGCGGGGAGCCCGAGTGCCGTGAAGCCCTCTGTGGAGTACCCGGGACCAGCCGTGGCGCTGGTTTGGCGGCCCGGAGCGAAAGGGCTGATCCCCACCACGCCGGGGACCTCCGCAGTTTGGGTGAAGCCGTAGAGATGCGACCGGTCGCCTGGATAACGACTGAGGTGGCCGGTGGCGTGATCAGCGGGAGTGGTGGACTCCGGGTGTGGCCAGGCAGCCTCGACTACCTTGGCCAGGGGACCAGCATCGACGCCTACCAGGTCTGCATAGCGCCTGAGTACGAGCAATGCACTGCGCAGGTTGCCGAAGTGTGCCAGGTCGGCCGACTCAATGGCCTCGAGATCCTGCCACGGCACTCCACTCCGGTCGTGGATCTCCGCCAATCCGAGCTGCAGCCTCTCGCGCTCTCCCCGGAGCACCAGGCCGACATCGAGCATGGTGGTCGTCGGGCGCGGCCGACCCCGTGTGTGGCGCCTGACCGTCTTGTCGCCGCTCGGCGTTCCCACGGTCCCCTCCTCGTCTCGACAGCGCGAATCGTACAGCTTGGCGAGGTATTCCCGGCGCGCAGCGGAGTCAATCCAGACACGAGCGAAGCGCTTCGATGAGAGCGGTGGTGCGCTGGTCGCCGGCGAGGCCTATGCGCAGCTGGTTCATGACATAGCCGAACGCGATTCCCGAATCGACATCCGCAAAACCTAGGGAGCCCCCAGCTCCTGAATGGCCGAAGGAGCTCTCCCCGAGCAACTCCGAGAACGAGGAGTTGCACATGAACCCGAGCCCGAAGCGTGTCGGCACCAGAAGAACGCGATCAGGGCCGTCAACGGCGGGCGCGCGCGCCCTGTCCAGCACTGCCGGGTCGAGAAGGCGGATGCCGTCGACATCCCCGATCATCGCTGCGTACATGCGTGCGAGCGAGCGGGCATCGGTGATCCCGTTGGCCGCGGGAATCTCAGCGGAATGGACCTCGCGGGAGTTGAAGGGTCCTCCGCGGCCGCCGGTGCCGACAAAGGCACCATTCAGGCTGAGGGCGCGAAGGGCCAGTGCTCCGGGTTCGAGCATGGCAGCGAACACCCTGAGTGACTCGGCATCGAGGTTCGCCAAGTCTGGCATGGGGCCGTTCAGGAGAGGCACCACGCGGGGCTCCGCCTCTTCAGGCAGTCCGATCCAGAAGTCGAGGTCGAGCGGATCCGCAACTTCCTCGGCGAAGAATCGTCCGACACTGCGCCCTGACACTCTGCGCACGACTTCGCCGACCAGCCATCCGAAGGTGAGTGCGTGGTAGCCATGGGCGCTCCCGGGCTCCCAGTAGGGTGGTTGGCCGGCCAGCGCCTCTACGACAGGCCTCCATTGGAGTGCCTGGGCCAAGGAGAGCTCTGCATCGATCGTCGGGAGGCCGGCTTGGTGTGTGAGGAGCCAGCGCACAGGGATGGTGGCCTTGCCTGCCTGGGAGAAGTCCTCCCAGTAGGTCGACACCGGGGCATCGAGGTCGAGATCGCCGCGCTGGACGAGCAGGTGGGCGCAAAGGGCCGTAGCGGCCTTCGTGGTGGAGAAGACGAGTTGGAGAGCATCGTGCGCATATGGGCGGCCGCTCTTGGGGTCAGCCCATCCGCCCCAGAGATCCACGACCTTGCGTCCGTGGTGGTAGACGCACAGAGCCGCACCTATGTCGCCACGTTCGGTGAAGTTGGCGGCAAAGGCATCGTACAGGGGTTCGTAGCCGGGCTCGATTTCCCCGTACGCGCCCTGCCTGCCGGCTGCCCCCGGGGACTCTATGGCGGCCTCCTGGGCATGAGTGCTCTGCGTGTTGGTCCTACGACTCTCCATCATTCCTCCCCGGGTAAAGCTAGGGCGTGGTATTTGCCACGGGCAATACGGCAGGCTGCACATGCCCCCGCTGCTGGCCGGGATGCCAGGGATGCGCGTGCCGGCACGGCTGGCAATGTTGCCCATGCTCCATCGGCATGGTCAGTCATCTGACAGCTGCGTCGGATTCAAGCTGACAGTGACGTCAGAGACGTTGTATGATCATCAGCGAGCGGGTGCACATGGGAAGGGGACGCCGATGGCAGCAGAGCATGATCTGAGCCAGCCCGCGGCGACGGCCGTGATCGACATGGCGGCAGCGCAGGATCCGAGGGCCCTTGCGCGGACGCTACGCGAGGAGCCGGTGGTGCGCTTCGGCGAGAACATGGCCATAGTCACCCGGCACGGTGACGTCGAGACAGCGTTGCGCCATCCGGCGCTGTTCTCGTCGGGCGCGGGCGCAGTGGAGCTTGGCAACGTGCGCCCGCTGATCCCTTTGCAGATCGATCCCCCGAGGCATGTGAAGTACCGCCGCATCCTCGACCCGCTTTTCGCTCCGAGGAATGTGGCTGGGCTCGAAGAGGAGGTGACGGCTCTGGTGGGGGAGCTGGTGGACCGCTTCGCGCAGCGAGGGACATGCGACTTCCACGACGAGCTGGCGGTTCCTCTTCCCTGCACCGTGTTCCTGAAGCTTCTGGGCCTGCCCCAAGGGGATCTCGAGGACCTGCTGGCCATGAAGGACGGGATCATCCGCCCCGAGGGCGCGAGCATGCATGAGCAGGAGCCGCGCCGGCGCGAGGCCGCTGAATCCATATACGGGTATTTCGAGAAAGTGGTGCGGCAGCGTCGAGAGGCGCCGGGTGAGGACCTTCTCACGAAGATAGTGAACGCAGAGGTCGATGGGCAGCGCCTGAGCGACGAGGAGATCCTAGACACGTGCTTCCTCTTCCTCATCGCAGGCCTTGACACGGTAACGGATTCGTTGGACTGCATATTTGCGCATCTCGCCCAGCATCCGGCGGATCAGCGCCTGCTGGCTCGAGATCCGGCTGCGGTGCCTCTGGCCATAGAGGAGCTATTGCGCTGGGAGAGCCCGGTTCCTGCGGTTGCCCGGATTGCCACCGACGACCTGGAGGTGGGTGGCTGCCCCGTTCATGCGGGTGAGCAGGTAATCCTCATGATCGGCTCGGCCAATACCGACTGCAGCCGTCACGAGGGTTGGGACTCGCTCGACCTACGGCGCGATCCGAACCCGCATCTGGCGTTCGGAGGAGGGGTCCATCGTTGCCTCGGTTCGCACCTGGCCCGCCTGGAGCTGCGGGTAGCGGTATGGGAGGTGAACCGGCGCATCGCGGATTTCAGGATTGCTCCCGGGACGGTGCTCGAGTACACGCCCGGTCTCCGTTCGCTTCACGCGCTGCCACTGGTGTTCGAGCCGCGTTGCGAGCAATGAGCCTGCGCGTGGTGCTGGACGAGGAATGCTGTGTCGGGCACGGTCGTTGCTACACGTCGGCGCCCGAGCTGTTCGACTCGGACGATAGAGGTCATTGCCGCCTGCTCGCGAGCGAGGTGTTGGAGGCCATGATCTCCAAGGCACGAAATGCGGTTGACAACTGCCCCGAAGGAGCTCTCACGCTCGTCGAGGACGGCTCCTGAGGTCTCCTCGGGCTTGCACGCCCTGGCACCCAGAGGCGAAGCCAGGGCAACGGGAGCATCCGGGCAACCTTCGGCGGCCGGTGGTCACGAGGAGCTGAGTGTTCCGAGATCGGCCGCCATGGTGTGATGGGAGTCGGTAGCACCATGGGACCGTAGAGATACGTCCACACCGGCGGCCTCGGCCCTCAGGGCACCGACGGTGCACTGCTCTCTCGGACGACTTGCGAAAGGGTCGTAGCGGAAGATCCGCATGGCATTGGCGTGGGTGATCATGTTGATTTCCTGATCTGGGACGCGGTCGAGGTATTTCATCGCCAGCTCCGGCGATGTCGGCCAAGTCGAGTCCGAATGGGGGTAGTCGCATTCCCAGCAGACATTTGCCAGATTGAGGTGCCCTCGGCTCTCGATGCCGAAGGCGTCGTCGATGAAACAGGTGACGATCCGCTCCTTGAAGACCTGGCTGGGCAGCATGTCGCCGAAATCCTGCCCGGTCCATGCGTGGTGGTGCTGGTACACGTAGTCAACGCGTTCGAGGAAATAGGGGATCCAGCCGATCCCACCTTCCGACAGGGCGATCCTGAGCTCGGGGAACTTTCGCAGCACTGGCGACCACAGCAGGTCGCCTGCGCACTGGATTATGTTGACCGGCTGTAGCGAGATGAGCACATCGATCGGAGCGTCGGGTGCCGTGATCACTAGCTGGGAAGACGACCCGATGTGCAGGCAGGCGACGGTGCCCTCTTCTGAGCAGGCCTGCCAGAACGGATCCCAGTGGGCATCGTGGAAGCTCGGGTACCCCAGCTTCGAGGGATTCTCCGAGAACGTCACGGCGTGGCAGCCCCTGGCCGACATCCGGCGCACCTCACTGGCCATCAGCCGTGGATCCCAAAGCGGCGGGAGGGCGAGCGGGATGAACCGGCCGGGGTAGGTGCCGCACCATTCCTCTACATGCCAGTCGTTGTAAGCCTGCACCATGGCAAGGCCAAGGTCCTTGTCCTCGGTACGGGCGAACAGCTGGCCGCAGAACTGGGGGAACGAGGGGAAGCACATCGAGCCGAGGACGCCGTTGGCGTTCATGTCGCGTATGCGCTCGTGTATATCGAAGCATCCGGCCCGCATCTCGCTGAAGGAGGTCGGCTCCAACCCGTACTCCTCGGCCGGCCTGCCGGCCACCGCGTTGAGCCCTATGTTCGGGATCTCGTGGCCTTCGTAGAGCCAGACGTCGGTTCCATCGTCTTTGTGAACGACGCGCGGGGCCCTGTCCTTCCAGCGTGACGGAACGTGACCCTCGAACAGGTCAGGTGGTTCCACCACGTGGTCATCGACGCTTACGAGGATCAGATCTTCGGTGCGCATTTCGGTTGTGCTCCCTCTCGTCGAGCCATCGGCCTGCTGGATC
>JAJZJN010000041.1 GCA_021851165.1 Actinomycetes bacterium | reverse complement strand
GGGATGTACCTGCAGCGCGGGGGAGCGATGGCTGAGATCTACGACACCGCCAACAGGAGCGAGAGGCCTTACCGGAACGGAACGGCTCCTCTCAGCGGTGCCGTTGCGCGCGGCCTCGGTGAGCTTCACCTGGCACGCACCTCCCTGCTGGGCCAGCGCTTGACGGCGGCAGTCACGCACGCTGCTTCGGCTGAGGCAAGCCTTGCCGGCGAAGCGCCCCTGGTGCGCCTGGCACAGCGGATACTCGTCGAGTCCCTGACAGAGCGCGGGCATCTCGACGCGGCCCTGGCGGCCGTGTCCCGCCTCCGCCAGATCTGCGGCCGGTCGGTGTTGCCCGACATCCTGGAATCCGCGGTGCTCGAGGCGCGCCGCGATCTCGGTGCTTCGTTCGAGCTCATCGAGCACGCCAGGAGAGACATGGAGACCACAGGCATCGAGGACGACGACGGGTTCGTCTACAAGCCCGAGATGCTCACGAGCCGCCGGGCCCATCTCCTCGCGGACATGGACCGCCACAACGACGCTGCCGACGCGGTTCTCGACGCCCTCCTCGCAGACGCTCTCGACGCCCCCGACCGCAACTCCCTACTCGCCCGGGACGCCGCTCTGGTCGCCGACAGCCTGTACCGGTCAGGTCGTGGGGAGGCCGAGCTGGCGGCCGCTGTACGTGAGAACGAGCTCATCCTCGTCCTCCCCCAGCTAGGACAGCTCGAACCAGAGATCGCCGACGAGGTGCTCGAGTCCTTGATCGGGAAGTACCCGGCCAACCTCGCCGTGCTCGCAACCGCTTCATCCATAGCTCCGAGGCTGCCGGTACCTCGCGCAATCGCGTGGTCGGCACGCCTGCGAGGAATCGGCCTCGACCAAGCTTGCCCGCTAATCGCCATCGCCAGAGAGCCCCGGCGCGACCTGGTGCAACGCGCCCAGGCGGCATTGGCTGCCCATCGCGCCTTTGGCGACACGCGGAGTCTCACCGCACTACGCACGGTAATAGCTGCCGTTAACGGCGGCGAACAGCGGGGGCAGGTAGAAGCATCGGTCCGCCAGCTCGCCCCGGAGCTTTCCGGTGAGCTCGCCTCGCTCCGGCACAGCCTCATCAGAACCCCTCCCTACGGTCTCGACGCGCGAGTCGACACAAGCCGTTACCACCGCTGGATCCAGGAGCACGCCAGCGATGAGGCCGAAGCTGCCTCGTCTCGACCCGTCAGTGGGACAGGGCGTTCCGAGTCGCCGGATGCGGCCGGCCTCACCGTGAGCATCCTGCTTCCGGTCCACGACCCGCCTCTGGACTACCTGCAATCGTGTGTCGACTCGGTGCTTGCCCAGAGCTATCCGGACTGGGAGCTGTGCGTATGCAACGATGGCAGCACGGACCGCGACATCATCCGCTATCTCGACGAGATCGAGCGCGGAGACCCGCGTATCAAGGTGCGTCACGAAGCGACCTCGGGAGGCATCTCCACGGCCACGAACCAGGCCCTCGAGGCCAGCACCGGGGAACTGATAGGCCTACTCGACCACGACGACGAGCTCGCTCCACAAGCGCTGCGGGAGATGGTGAGCGCTTTCACGGACACACCAACGGCAATAGCAGCGTACTCCGACGAGGATATCCTCGTCGGAGAAGGCCGCCGTGTGATGCCATTCTTCAAGCCGGACTGGTCGCCGGACTACCTGCTCCAGTGCAACTACGTGACACATTTCCTGGTGGTGAGACGCCGGGCTCTGCTCGATCTGGGGGGGCTCCAGCCCGATCTGGACGGATCGCAGGACTGGGACCTCATTCTCAGGCTGGGTGAGGTGGGAGGTGCGATCCTCCACATCCCCGAGGTGCTCTATCACTGGCGCTCCTGGGCGGGCTCGGTGGCAAAGGACTCGACGGCCAAGCCTTGGGCCCTGGATGCAGCCAGGCGCGCCGTCACCCGAGCGCTCGACCGGAGGGGAGATTCCGGTGCCCTCGAGGCAGGCCTCGAGCAGGGCTGGTTCCACGTCCGGCGCTCACAGCAGTCACCGGTCGACGTCGTGGTGACAACAGGCAGCACCGGGGGCATCACTCAGCACTGCATCGAGATGCTCGCAGACCACGCCGGCCGTGGCGAGATCGCAAGTGTCGTACTACTTGCACACGAGCCATTGGACGATGCGCTCAGAGACCGGCTGGCACCCCTCACGCCTCTGGAGGTCGTCCACGGCCCCGGCCCGGCACGGCATTGGGCTGCGGTCAACGAAGCCATGGCATCTGGCAACGCACCGAGCGTGTGTGTTCTGTCCACAGATGCAGAGCCGCTGTCCGGCGGGTGGCTACCCTCGCTCGTGGCAGAGGTCGAGCGGCCCGGAGTCGGCGCCGCCGGCGCCCGGCTCATCCGTCCCGACGGACCGCTCCACCATGCCGGGGTTGCGCTGGGGCCATCCGGCGAAGCCTTCCACGTGCTCCAAGGCCTTCCACCTGAGGCGACGGGATACATGCACTGGGACCGTATGACACGCGAGGTGAGCGCTCTCAGCACGGCATGCCTGGTGCTTGCCCGTGCCACGTTAGCCGAAGCTGGCTGCTTCGACACCGAGATGGGCGTGCTAGCTGGTGTCGACCTCTGCCTGCGGATCAGGCAGGCCGGTCAACGCGTGCTGTTCGTACCGGATGCCGAACTGGTGCTGCACGATCCGGAACTCGACGGGCTCGACGCAGACTCCAGCGCTAGATCTCTCTTCCGCCGCCGCTGGAATGCCGTGCTCGAGGCAGGGGATCCCTATTTCCCCCGGCCCTTCTCCGTCAAACGCCCCTGGTGCTCCCTCGCGCTCAGCGACGATAGCCACGATGGCGCAGCGCCACCGGCGAGGCGATACGTCCAGGGTGCAAGCGTCGTCGTCCCCGTGTTCAACCGCGCAGACCTTACGCGCCGGTGCATAGAAAGCATCAGGCAGAGCACCCCGGCAGGGCTCTACGACCTCGTCCTCGTCGACAACGGCTCCACTGATACCACGGGCGATCTGCTCGACGAGCTCGAGCACTCCGACCTGCCGGTGCTCGTCATCCGCAATAAGCGCAACATGGGCTATGCCCATGCCTGCAACCAGGGGATCCAGGCAGCCACCCGAGAGCATCTTGTCCTGCTGAATAACGACACCGAGGCCTCCCCCGGTTGGCTAGAGGCATTGACGGCTCCGCTCGACGCGGACTCGTCCATAGGGGCGGTGGGGGCAAAGCTGCTGTACCCGAACGGCACCATCCAGCACGCCGGCGTCGTGCTGGTCGAATCTGGCGACGGCCATATCGACGGGGTGCACCGTTTCCGAGGATTCCCCGACAGCCATCCACCCAGCAATGTGCGAGAGCACCTGGCCGTGGTCACAGGCGCAGCGATGGCCATCCGGCGCGCGGCAGCCGAAGCCGCAGGCGGCCTGGACGAGGAGTTCTGGAACGGCAACGAGGACGTCGACCTATGCCTGAAGCTCGGCTCGCTTGGATGGCGCGTCATCTACGAGCCTGCGGCGCGCCTCCTCCACCACGAGTCTGCCTCGGGCCCGGATCGCCACAGCGCTGTGCATTCCAACCGCGCCCTCCTTACAGCTCGCTGGAGGGGCCGGATCCCGGCTGGGATGCTCTCTCGCGCTGGCTCCCCCGCATCGCACCCGTCAAGCTCACGAGTCCCGCCCGATCTCCAACCCATCGGAAAGTGACGTGCCATGGCCCTTCGACCTGACCTTGCCAAGAGCCGGCAGCGCGAGGACGCAAGCCGGCCACCACACGGGCAAGCCCCCCTCGGCCCTCGAGGAGTGGCCTATCTATGCATGGGGCCCGGGGCACACCTCGACGTGGCGATCGCATCGTTCGAGAACCTGTCTACGGCAGCACCGGAGCTGGCCACAGCCCTCATCACCGATCGGCCGGAGCGGCCTTCGGCTGTGGAGAACTTCATCCATCTAGAGCCCTCAGGCGATCCGGTCCTGGACCGCGTTGCCGCGCTCCGTTCGAGCCCGTTCGATCGCACACTGCTGTTGCAAGACGATGCATACGTCTGTGGCAATCCAGGAGCGATCCTGGACCTTCTCGATCGATTCGACCTTGCCCTGCCCCAGGCACGGCTGCTCGAGCCCTATCCCGTCGATGGCATACCAGGAAGCTTTCCCGAGCTCGACTGCGGCGTGATCGCGCTCCGGCGCACCGCGGGAAGCAGCACCATGCTGGAGGCATGGGAGGCGACCCACCAGCGCCTCTCACACAGTCCAGATCCCCTCCCGAGCAGTGCATCGCTTCGCCTCGTGCTGTATGAAAACGACCACCTGCATTGGTCCGTCCTCCCGCCGGAGTACAACTGCTGGTTCGAGCATCCGGGCTGCCTGACCGCCACACCGATCATCCTCCGGGGCAATCCCGACCCTGACCGCTGCTCCTCGGCTGCCTCGGAACTTGCGGCGCAGGTGCATGTCCGGGCCCCGATCGTGCATCTGGGTTCAGCGCTCCTGGCTGCCCGCGGCAACAGTGTGGAGCTCGTGGGCACACTTGACCGGCCAGGACCGGCTCGACAGCGCCCGCATGAACCCCTGCAGCCCCTGCAGCCCCTGCAGCCCCTGCAGCCCCTGCAGCCCCTGCAGGATGCCGAATCCGATTGCCCTATTCCAGCGCGCACTTCGAACCCTGCGACAACCCGCTCAGGCGAAAGTCGCGGACGGGCAACCCGTAACTCGCCGGGTGAAAACAGCCATCATCACAATGCTCGCCTGTTGTACGTACTCGGCATGCACCGGAGTGGCACCTCGGCCGTCACTGGGAGCTTGCCGCCTTTCGGGCTCACGATGCTCGGCGCGGGAGATCTCATGTCTCCTGATAGGGCAAACCCCCGCGGGTACTTCGAGTCGAAAACGATGCAGCAGGTCAACGACAAGCTGCTGGCAAGCCTAGGCGGCACCTGGGCCAGCCCGCCTCCATTGCCCGAAGGTTGGCACCGAGCTCCCGGCATCCAGCAGATCCATCCCTCGCTCAGGCAGATCGTGTCTAATCTCAGACCCACCGACGGCCCAACAGCGTGGAAAGACCCGCGCCTGTGCCTCACCCTGCCGGTATGGCGAGATGCTCTTCCTTACGCCGGAGCTGCAATCTTCGTCTATCGCCATCCTCACGAGGTGGCAGCCTCGCTCGCGACGCGCGACGGCATCCACCCGAGCCAAGGCCTGGCGCTATGGGAGCGGTACAACAGAGCAGCTCTCCGTTGCCTAGCAGGCGTGCCCGTGCTGATCGCGCGCTACGAGGACCTGCTCGACGACGCCCATGCCTGGTGTGACATAGTGGCATCCTTCCTCGATCTCAATGGTATCGATCGACCCAGTAGCTTGCCCTATGGCCTGGTAGAGGAATTCCTCGATGCCTCTCTCCGGCGCGAACGCGTCCACAGGAGCGGCAAGTCCCATGTCGCCGGGACGTCCCTCCTGCCGGCAACAGCCGAGCTCCTATCTCTTCTCGACACACTACGGGGTAGCCACAGTGATTGGATCGCCCCCGAGGTTCCCGAGGAAGAGCCCTGGGTGACGGGCATGCTGAAATGGGGAGCGTGAACCATGAACCAGTGCTGCCGAGTGCGCGTGGCCACAGTGGCCCCCGGTGTCGAACCATGGCGTAGCGAGACAGTCCTGCTTTTCCGGAGCCTCGCCCAGCTAGGCGGCTCGCTCGCCACCTCGGAGAAGGTCTGCTACTTCGACCGCGTTGTCGACACCGCCATAGCGGCCGAGCTGCTGGACATCGGAGTCCAGATACGCCTCATCACTCCGGTCGACCCTCGTTGTGCAATGGGGAACAACCAGGTCATGCTCGACAATTCCGACGCCTATGATTGGCTGGTCGCTCTTGACTGCGACGTGGTCGTCGCGAGTGACTTCCGCCATGAGCTGGTCGGGGACGCCGTTGCAGCGGCCCCGGTTGACGATGCCCTGGCACCAATGCCCGAATGGGAAAAGCTTTTCTCTGCTTTCGGAGTTTCCATGCCGGCCGTGCGCTACCGATCCCGCCTGCAGGGCACCATCATGCCACCATACTTCAATGCCGGGGTGCTGCTGGTGCCAAGCACCCTCGTCGATCCCCTGCGCCACGCCTGGGAGCATTGGCTCGTCAAGCTTGCAAGCGCGTTCGAAGAGGGACGGGTACCCGGATCGCTCGGCGACCGAGGCGCGTTCGTCGACCAGCTGGCTTTTGCTTTGGCCCTCGCAGATGGCGGAATCCCCCACCGAGCACTGCCCGTCGCGATGAACGCGCCAAGCCACCTCAGGCTCCATCCCCTGGACGACCCATCTCAAGTGGAGCCATTCCTGGTCCACTATCACCACCGTACCGATGAACGCGGCCGACTCATCTGGTCCGGCTACCAGGGCATCGACAGAGCCATAGCCCGCGTCAATGCGCTGAGCACCCTACAGGGGACTGCATGTGCTGAGACCAGGCTGGACACGCATCCCAGAGTGTCTTCCGCGGTAGCCTGGAGAGGCCTGTGACACATCCAGGACCAAGAGGTACCGGCTGGCAGGGTGGACCACCCGGACGCACCAACAGCTTGGACGAAGTCCGCCTCGTCGATCTCCCTCGATTCTCCGACGAGCGCGGGAGCCTGTCGTTCGTGGAGAGCGCTCGGCACGTGCCGTTTGCGATCGAACGAGCCTTCTGGATCTACGACGTTCCGTCTGGTGCCACTCGCGCGGGTCATGCGCACCATGTCCTCCAACAGCTAATAATCGCCATGTCGGGTAGTTTCACCGTTGTCACACGAACGCCACATGCCGAACGCCGGTATCGCCTTTTCACGCCTTTCCAAGGCCTCTATGTTCCCCCGATGATATGGCGTGATATTGAAGACTTCTCTTCAGGAGCAGTCGCACTTGTGTTCGCCTCTACCGCTTACGATGAGACAGACTATTTCGAGGACTTCGGAGAGTATAGGGCGACCTATCTTAATGCGAGGTCAGCTGGACAATGAGACACCAACCATGAAAGTTCCCTTCGTCGACTTGAGCTTGCTTCATCCGCATATCAAGGATGAGATATCCGAAGCAATCAACCGCGTGATGGAGAGCGGACGTTACATCCTTGGCCCTGAAGTCGAGGCATTCGAAAAAGAGTTCGCCGCGTATGTCGGAACGCGCAACTGCGTGTCGGTGGCCAGTGGAACCGAGGCACTTATCTTGTCATTACGTGCAGTCGGCGTGAAAAGAGGGGACGAGGTAGTGGTTCCTGCCAACACGTGTAGCCCGACATGGTTGGCTGCAGCGAACCTCGGTGCGTTGCCAGTGCCAGTGGATCCTGATCCCATCACGTTCACTCTAGACCCGGCCAGGCTCATGTCAGCACTGTCCCCTCGCACACGGGCAATCGTCCCGGTCCATCTCTATGGCCACCCCGTCGAGATGGACCCCGTGCTTCACGTTGCCCGCCGCTATGGCATACCCGTCGTCGAAGATGCTGCCCAGGCCCATGGCGCAAGGTATCGTTCTGCACGGGCCGGCTCGCTCGCGGACGCGGCAGCGTGGAGCTTCTACCCGACAAAGAACCTGGGCGCGTTGGGCGATGGAGGGGCTGTCACCACAGACGACGACCGGATAGCTGATCATATTCGTTCGCTTAGAAACTACGGCTGGCATGACGGTGATCCGTACGTGTCGCACGAGGCAGGGATGAACAGCCGGCTCGATGAGCTTCAGGCTGCTGTCCTACGAGTGAAGCTACGATACCTTGACACGTGGAACTCGCGCCGTACCGATATAGCAAACACTTACGGAACCAATATCTCCAATAAGTCTATAGTCCTACCGACAGTCGCACCTTGGGCTACCCATGCTTGGCATCTCTACGTCGTCCGGTGCCTTGAACGTGATCTCCTGCGGGAATACCTAGCCAGCAGAGGTATTACCTCACTAGTACACTACCCTCTCTCCCCTCAAAGACAACCTGCATTTAGCGATAAGTCATATTCGATCTCAACGAGTATGGTGGCTATGATGCTTGAAAACCAAGTACTGAGCATTCCGATAGGTCCGAACTTGGCTGACGCGCAGGTGCAACACGTCATAGACACCATGAATGAGTTCAATATCCCGACAGAGGCGATATGAACGAAGAGACGTTCGGTGAGTTGCATGCCCAAGTTTATGACACACTCTATGCCGAGAAAGACTACGATGCTGAGTGTACCGTTCTTGAAACGTTGTTCGCTTCCTATGCCACGGGTGCCACTACTCGTAGCCTGTTGGATCTAGGCTGTGGAACCGGCAACCACGCAATACGGCTTGCGGCCCGTGGCTACGACGTCCTCGGGATCGACCGCTCGGAGCCAATGCTGGCCGTCGCCCGCAGAAAGGCGGACGAGCTGAAGGCATCTGCGCGCTTCGAGCTGGGAGACCTCCGGGAACTGTACGGATCGCGCACTCTGGCCCAGGCAGCCGAGCCGGCGGACGCTGCCGTCATGATGTTTACGGTACTCGGGTACCTGACCACAGAGACGGAGCTCGAACAGGTGCTCACGGGAATCCGCCGTCGCCTGCGTACTGGGGGATTGCTCATCGCCGACCACTGGTACGGCCCCGCCGTACTGGCAGGAGGGCCCACCACGCGTGTGCGGTTCATCGAGCAGGACGACATGACGGTGGTGCGCATCGCCGAGGGAACGATCGACCTAGCGCGCCAGATATACACGACCACCGTCCGCCTGTTGACGCTCAACGGCAACCTCCTCGTCGCTGATTGCGAGGAGACACACAATATGCGGTTCTTCTTCCCAAGGGAGCTCCATCTGATCTTCTCGAGATCTGGGTTCGAAGTGATAGCAACACCAGGATTCCCTGACATCAGCCGGGAGCCGAGCCCCTCGAACTGGTGGGCCTGCGTTGTCGCGCGCTCCACCTCCTGACCTCGGGACCAACTACCAGCCGTCCAGCACCGCGACCCCTTCTGGTGGAGCACTCTCAAGGTTGCGCTCCTGGCTGCCGATAACGAATTGAGCACATGGAGTGCGCCTGACATATGAGCTGGTCAGGGAAACGGCCACGGAGCGGCCGCTGGCACGAACAACCACGGCAACACACGAACCGCCCCGAGGTCAAATGAAGCGCAACCGCATCGGCCTGATAGGCCTGCCGATGGCAGTGATCGCCATCGTGGTGATGCTCGTCATACCGCTTCCCACACCGCTGCTGGACGCACTGATCAGCCTGAACATCACGGTTGCCGTGATCATCATGCTCATGACCATGCACGTCCAGAGGCCGATGGAGTTCTCTGCTTTCCCATCCGTGCTGCTTGTCGCCACCTTGTTCCGGCTGGCACTGAACGTGAGTGCCAGCCGGCTCATCCTCCTGCACGCCTACGCGGGAACCGTGATCGAGAGCTTCGGCCACTTCGTGGTCGGAGGCTCGCTCGTGGTCGGGCTGGTGGTGTTCCTCATACTCATCATCATCCAGTTCGTCGTCGTCACTAACGGGGCGGGACGTGTAGCAGAGGTGGCTGCCCGCTTCACCTTGGACGCCATGCCTGGCAAGCAGATGGCCATCGACGCGGACTTGAACACCGGCCTGATCAAGGAGGACGAAGCCCGTCGTCGCCGGCGCGACATCGCAGACGAGGCCGACTTCTACGGGGCAATGGACGGAGCTGCCAAGTTCGTCCGCGGCGACGCCATAGCCGCGGTCGTCATTGTCGTGATCAACCTGGTAGGAGGGCTGATCATCGGCGTCGTAGAGCACCACATGCCCATTGCCCAGGCAGTGGACACCTACAGCCTCCTGTCCATAGGCGACGGGTTGGTCTCGCAGATACCAGCCCTGCTGCTGTCGATATCTACTGGCCTCATAGTCACCAGAGCCGCCACCGCCGACGAGGACGACTTCGGATCCGAGGTTCTCATGCAGTTCGCCCGGCAGTTCCGGGCGATCCAGATAGCGGGAGCGGTGCTCGGGGTGCTCGCGTTCATACCAGGGCTTCCCCATGTGGCGTTCTTCCTGGCAGGCGGTGCCGCCCTGCTGATAGCCCAGCGGGCGCGCAGTGTGACGATGCGCCGCAAGCAGGAGAAGGAGGCTCTCGAGAACAAGCCGGAGCCGCCGGCGGCCATCGACTCCCCCGAGCAGCTCGCGCTGGAGATGCGCGTGGACCCGCTGGAACTCGACCTCGCTGCCGACCTGGTAGATCTGGTCGACCCCAACCGCGGCGGCGACCTCCTCGACAGGGTCAAGGGACTCCGGCGCAAGATCGCCTCCGACAAGGGCCTCATCGTCCCGGCCGTTCGCACTCGCGACGACATCAACCTCCCCCCAAGCACCTACGTGATCAAGGTCCACGGTGTCGAGGTGGCACGTGGCACCGCCCCCCCGGGACGCGTGCTCGCCATAGGAGAGCCCATAGCCTCCCTTCCCGGGGAGTCCACCACCGAGCCGGTGTTCGGACTCCCGGCCAAGTGGGTTCCAGCCGAGCTGCGCCAGCAGGCGGTCATCTCCGGGAGCACCGTCGTGGACCGCTCATCGGTGATAACAACCCACCTCGGCGAAGTTGTAGACGCCTACGCGAGCCAGCTGTTGTCCACCCAGCAGGTTCGCCAGCTCATAGATCTCGCCAAGAGCACTGACCCTGCACTGGTGGAGGAGCTGGCCTCGGCTCAGCTCGGCCCCATCGAGATCCAGAGGGTCCTCGCTGGTCTGCTCGCCGAGCGTGTCCCTATACGCAGCCTCGTCCGGATACTCGAGGCCGTGTGCGCTCGTGCGCGCCAGACCAAGGATCCCGAAGCACTCCTCGAAGCAGCACGCACATCGGTAGGATCGGCCATCATCGCCCAGTACGTGAACGACGGCGAGCTCCCCGTCATCATGCTGGACGCTGCATTGGAGCAGTCTCTGCTCGGTGACCTGCGTGCAGGTGACGAGGGCTCCCAGCTGGTGACGGATCCTGGGACCCTGGAGGCGATCGTCCGGCAGGTTGCTGCGCTCGCCGAGCAGGCCGAGCAGCAGGGTAGGTCGCCGGTGCTCATCTGCGCAGCCAAGCTGCGCCCGGCACTGCACCGGCTCCTCTCACCGGTCACCCCAAGGCTCGGAGTGGTCTCGGTGAACGAGCTCACACCCCAGGTACGTGTCCATCGCGTCGGAACGGTGAGCGCACCGAGCCCAGACCTTGCGGTACCGGCATGACCACGGCCATCATCAAGCCGCCGGAAGGGAGGAGGGAGCCTTGAGCCAGCTCGTATACGAAGGACCGACCCTCGAGAGCATCATCGGGCGCATCATCGAGGACGTCGGTCCTGATGCCCACGTAGCCAAGGCCGAGCGCGTGAGGCGCGGCGGTATAGCCGGCTTCTTCTCCAAGGAGCACTTCGAGATCACCCTTGCCACTGACCGCCACAGCGGCAAGCCCGTGACACAAGGCGAGGGCACCTCCCTTGCCGACGCGCTGGCCGGACTGAGGGAAGCTCCCGCGAAACCGCTCAAGTCGGCGGGAACCAGGAGCACCGGCAAGGCTGGGGCGGGAACCAGGAGCACCGGCAAGGCTGGGGCGGGAACCAGGAGCACCGGCAAGGCTGGGGCGGGAACCAGGAGCACCGGCAAGGCTGGGGCGGGAACCAGGAGCACCGGCACAGCCAACGGCGGTGGCGCAATCGACGCTCCTCCAACAGCCAGAGCCGAAGTCGAGTCCGCCTCCCTTGCAGCGCTGATCGACGAGACTACCGACCTGGTCGAGGTGTCGATGCCCGACTCGCGCCAGCGCATCATGCCGAGCGCCAAGCAAGCTTCACGATCCGTTGGCACACAAACCGGCGAGGAGTCGGTGATCGCGAGCCAGCGGCGGTCGTTCTCGAGCGTCCTCGACCGGATCATGCGGTCGACTGGAGCCAGCGCTGCCGACCTGCAGTTGCCCGATGCGACGGCCGAGCTCGCGCAAGCCGCCGGGCGGGCGGCCCCGTTGGACGTACCTGCTACGAGCCTTTCTCGCGCCTCGGAGCTCGGGTCCCCGACCGGCGACGCCGGGCCGGCTGTGGTCGCCCCCCCGCAACATCGTCGTCCACCTGCACCGCCGCACCCGCTCCATAGCGCGCTCGGGGCTCTCGGTCTGCCCGAAGCGTTGCTCCCCCTGCTCGACGACCTGGGTGATCCGGCATCCCAGGAGACCATGAGTATCACGAGTCTCCCTGCAGGCGCGGGCGCCGAGCAAGATCCGAACACCCCCGGAGGACAGCCGACAAGCCCAGCTCCGACGGCTCCCCAGATGCCATCCGACGTCGCTCCGGTACTGCTACGGGCGTTCTCGGCCCTGCCCGCACCGCCCAGACCGCCGCGAAGGTCCGGCAGCGTGATCGTCATCGTTGGAGATGCCGAGCGGGCTCCGGCCTTTGCATCTGAGCTTGCCGCCGATCTCGGTCTCGATCCCGACGAAGTCCCCCTCGCCTGCCCCGCGCGCACGGCCCGCCGGGTACCCGCACGGCTGCTGATACGCAACTCCGAGACAGCCTCCGAGAGGGCGCCGGGTTGGCGGCGGCGCCACGGACCGACGGTCGTCGCGGTCGTCGCACCCGTCAATGCTCCGCAACGCGCCTGGGCACACCACATGGTGAAAGCGCTGCGCCCCACTGCCCTTTGGGGTGTGGTGGATGCCACCGTCAAGTCTGCCGACATCACGGCGTGGTCGGAAGCCCTCGGTGGCCTGGATGCCCTGGTGCTGACCGGCACCGAGCAGACGACCACGCCGGCGGACGTTCTCACCACCGGGATCCCGGTCGCCCGCATAGACGGTATGCCTGCAACCTCCGAGCAGTGGACTGCCCTTATGACAGCACGCCTGGGATGATGAGGATTCGCCGGCCTGACCTCGTGATCGCTGCGAGCATGATCGTGTCCGCCCCGATGGTGCCGGGCATCCTGAGCGGTGCGATCGGCGTGACCACGGCGCTCGAACGGTACCTCATCGCCCTGGTGGGGTGCTGGGTGGGAGGCGCCATCATAAGTGGCATCCTCACGCGCTACCAGACAGGCCCCGAGACAGGCTCCCTCCACGAGCGCCGGGCCAGCCAGGACTTCACGACGGCACCCTCGGTGGGGCCGTACCCCCAGGGCCAGGCTCCGCTGGTACGCAGCCCTGAGTCGGGGCTCCCCGGGGCACCGCCTGCTGCAGCACCCCCCGACCCAGCCCAGGGCTCATCTGTCTCTCCTGGAGCTGCACCGACCCTTCCTGGCCAGCCCGGCTCCGCTGCATCCGCCGCTGCATCCGCGGCCCCATCCGCCGCTGCATCCGCGGCCCCGTCCGCCGCTGCCACGCCAGCACCGTCCTCCGGCTCCGAGGGTGCCGCAGGCCCGGCGGCCAGATAAGCCCCGAATGAGCCTCTATACTGGCGCCGCGTCCACCCAAGGAGGGGTCCGGTGCTGGTCCTCAGCCGCAAACCGCGCGAGAGCATCGTCATAGGTCACGACATTGTCGTAACGGTGCTCGAAGTTCGTGGAGACCACGTCCGTATAGGTATTGCCGCGCCCAATGACGTCCAGGTGCACCGCCAGGAGGTGTACGAGGTGATCCAGGCAGCAAACCGCCAAGCAGCCGAGTCTCCCCCTGAGGCAGTCGAGATGCTCACCTCCATCGTCACCGAACGCGAAGGGCGCGCCAGATCCTGAGCCAGCTCTGAGGCGATACAGCCTCGGTCATAACCCCGCTGGCGCGTCCGCTTGGTGCAGGGTGCAGACCCGCGACCGAAAAGGCCTGATCGGCCAGGACTCGTCATGTGGTCAGGGGCGTGCCGTGCCCGCCTGGAGCGGGACCGCGACACCGTAGCCGGATCCGTGCTGGACCACCTGTAACGCCGAGAGCGTCGACCTGTTGACAACCAGCGGGCCGAGCAGGTTGGCGCTTGGGACAGCCGGCGCCTTGGCCAGCGTCACTATCACCAGCACTATGGCGTCATCGGCGCTTCGCAGCCCGAGCGTGGACACGCTCTCCTCGTCGATCTCGACGGTGAAGTCGGGAAAGAGCAGGCCCGGCGGGGCGACTACGAACTCGAGACCTGGCGTGTCGACGCAGCGCAGCTTTGCGAACGGCTCCAGCTGGGGACCGAGCGCGACGACGACGAAGTCGTGCGAGTGGGGGAAACCCGGTATACCCACGGTGAAGTGAACGATGGGCGAGTCGGCGAGACCGGAGACGCCGAGAGCCTCCGTCCCCTCCCCGGTATCCACGTGGCCCACCATTGCGCTCATCGTCCTACCTCCGGGTCCTTGATCGAGTGAAGCTCGTCATCCGAGGAACGACACCAGGGACAGCTGGCCTACCTGGGCTGTCGCCCACAGGCCCGCCTGGTACGAGCTCTGCCTCAACTTGAGCTCGGTTATCGCCTGGGTCATGTTCGTGTCCTGCAGGGTAGCCAGCTCGCCCGACAGCGAGGAGAGATTGCTGGTGGCCTCCTGCTGGAAGGTCTGTGCCTGCCGGTAGGCAGCACCGATGATCCCCGCCTGGTTCTGAACAACATCCACCGCGTTCTGCAGATTAGACAGGTCGGTACCCTCGACGGCGCTGATGTTGCCACTCTGGAGGTCGGAGGCTATCTGAGCCAGGACGCCCAGGCTTCCGGGCACGTTCGACAGCAGCCCTGTAGCGCCGGTGCCGAACATCGCCGGCCCGGTCACACCGACCGCCACGCTCACCCCAGGCGCAACCGTCCTCGTCGCCACCGGTCCGCCACCCAGGTAGGTGCCTGTAGCATCGTATGCAGCGGTCACGTTCGCCGTACCGGAGAAGATCGGCTGGTTGTTGTAAGTGGTATTGGCAAGCTCCAGCAGGTTCGAGCGTACGGCCAGGACCTGCTGCGCCAGAGCGTCGAGTGCTGACTGCCCGTTGGTCTGAGCGCTCGTCGCGCTCAGCGTCAGCTGCTCCACCTGGTTCAGCTGTGTGAGAACCCCGTTGGAGACGTTGTTGGCCGTCCCGAGCCACCCGAGAGCGTCTCCCGCATTCGACACGTACTGGTTGAAACGGGTGCTACTCGCCTGGAGACGCATGATCGCCGTGGTGGCTGCAGGGTTGTCCGACGGCTGGTTCACCTTGTAACCGGTCGAGATCTGCTCCTCGAGCTGCGAGATGCTGCTCTGCTGGCTAAGCAGATCTGCCACCAGCTGCTGGCTCACCCCCAGGGGGGTGACTCTCATGGCGTCGGTCATGGCTGGCTCACACCGCCTGCAACAGCGACTGCATCATCGACGACACGGTCGCGATCACCTTTGCCGAAGCCTGGTAGGCCTGCTGGTAATTGAGCATGTTGGTCAGCTCCTGATCCGTGTTCACCCCCGAGATGCTCTGCTGAAGGCTGTTGGCGGACTGGGACAGCGCAGCGGTGCTTTGTGCCTGGTCGTTGGCAGTCGCCGTCTGCGTTCCTATGCCTGCCACGAGCGACCGGTAAGCCTGGTCGGGGCCTGTCGGCGTGTCGTAGAGCTCTGCCATAGCCTGGGCGTTGGCACCGTTGTTCGTGTAAGTAGCCGAGCTCGACGCCGCGATGTCCATCGGGTTCGACACGAGCGCGGAGCTCACCTCGATGCTGGCGGCAGTGACAGCCCCGCCGGTCGAGCTGGTGAACATCGGGTATCCGGATCCAGATGCACCTGACGCCGTGTAGCCCGCGGCCAACTGGTTGTTCACCGTGGTGGCCAGATCGTTCGCGACACCGTTGATCTGGCTCACGTAGTCCGGGATGTACTGGTTCAGCGTCGCCAGCAGTGCTGCTGCCGTCCCACCGCTCACAGCGCCGGCAGTGCCAGTGGCAGTGGACACCACAGAAGTGACGCCTCCGGATGTCGAGACGCCCAGGGAGTCGGCCACGGTACCCTGGACCGCCGTCAGGCCCCCGACATAGAGATTCACAGTCCCGTCGGACTGTGGCCTGGCTGTGACCCCGATCTCGGTGCCGAGCTGGTTGACGAGCTGGTTCCGCTGGTCGACGAGCGCTGCCACCTGCTGTCCCGCGGCGCTCGATGACACGATCTGCTCATTCAGAGTCGCTACCTCTGCGAACTGGGTGTTCACCTGCTTTATCAGGCTAGTTAGCTGGGTGCCTGTCTCCGTGGCCTGAGTCGCCAACTGGGAAGCCTGCTGGTTCAAAGTCGTGGCAAGGCTTTGAGCGCTCGAGACCACCACCGTCCTCGAGCCGAGCCCCAGGGGGTCAGTTCCTATCGAGTCCCAAGAGGACCAGAACGACGACAACTGCTCGGAGAGGCCGTACGTGCTCGGCTCGGTGAACACGCTCTGTATGCCTTGAAGGCTCTGCTGGCCGGCAGCTGCATATGAGGCCTGGGATGCCGCTCCGAGGGCGTTGGCCTGGACCATCGCATCGGACGCCTGGGTTATCCCGCTCACCTCGACTCCCCCGCCCGCAGAGGAAGCCGTGCCTCCGGGGAGGGCCGTCATCTCGGGAGTCTCGCGCAGATAGCCCGGGGTGTTGGCGTTGGCCACGTTCTGTGCGACCGTGTCCATTGCCGTCCTGTCAGCCATGAGGCCGGTGCTGGCTATATACAGGCCCATGTCGCTCATCGCGCCACATCCGCGCCCAATGTGCCTACGGCCTGCTGCATGTCACAATGCCCTGTCGAGCAGGCGAATCCCACCGGATCCGCTCACGGAGGTTCCATCGGACTCGTAGGTCGTAGAGCTTTCCCCCAGAGCCGTCAGGGCATCGCTCGCCGCCAACAGGTCACGCCCGAGCAGCTCGCGATCGAGAGCTGCTATCTGCTGGGCCTTGCGCAGACCCTCCACGAGCGCACGCCTGTGACCCGCGAGGATCGTGCCCCATGGCTCCGGGGCGGTCGACGCAAGCCGGCTCAGGGTCAACTCGCCGTCCATGCCCATCTCATCGGCCAAGTCAGCCACGACACCGGCTCTCGCCGTCTCGGAGTCGTTCAGTGCTTCGAGGACGTGGTTGACCTCGGAAGTGGAATGGGCAAGCCAGCCGTGCCGGCCGGATGCGAGCAGCAGATGCTCCTCTTCGAGCTTGAAGACGAGCATCTCGAGGATCGCGCGCTGGCGCCAGAGGTGGCTGGACAGATCTTCGTAGCCCACGGTGGAGTTCATCGGCACTTTCCGGCCGTGACTGTAGCCCTTAGCCCAAACTGGCCGGCGTGGCATCATCCCGCCATGGCACTACGCGGGCGGCGGTGGACTCCCTGGTACGCCCTCGCCACAGACGGCAGTGTGTAGACGAAAGCAAGCAACCTCGCCACGGCGATGTACAGTTCGGGCGGAACCTCGGCGTCGAGCTGGCAGGCTTGGAACACAGCGCGTGCGAGGGGGGGGTCCTCCACCACCGGAACGCCATGGCGGGCAGCCTCGGCCCGTATGCGCAGCGCCAGGTCGTCAGCGCCCTTCGCGACCAGCTTCGGGGCTCTGTCAGCCTGGCGGTCGTAACGCAGGGCCACCGCAACATGGGTAGGGTTGGTCACCACCACATCGGCTTTGGCCACAGCTGCCATCATCCGCAAGCGGCTCATGCGGAACTGCCGGCCACGCACGGCTTGGCGGGTGTGCGGGTCGCCCGTCTCAGCACGCCGCTCCTCCTTCTGCTCCTCCTTGGTCATCATGAGTGACTTGCGGTGCTGGCGCCGCTGGAACAGGTAGTCGGCCGCGGCTATTACAAGAGCGAGCATCGAGACCTCCCGCAGGAAGCCGAGGAGCGACGATCCTGTGTAACCGAGCAGGGTTCCCAGGGACACAGGGCGTGATGACACGAGCAGGTGTCCTTCGCTCCACAAGAACCGGACCGCCACAGTCCCGACGATGGCCAGCTTCACCGCCTGCTTACCCATCTCCCAGAGGTTCGTGGGCGACACGAGGCGCTTCAACCCCTGGGCCGGGTTTATCCGCTTGGGATCGGGCATGAGCTTCTTCGGGGCGATCAGGAAGCCGACTTGGGCGACGTTCACCACCAGCACTACCGCCACGACGACACCTGCTATTGGGAGGAACATCGACAGAAAGTCGCCAAGGCCGGCGCCGAGCAACCGGAGTGCGGAGGCTGGGGTGGGGCTTTCCATGGCACCACGCGACAGGGCCTCGAGGTCCATCAGGCGGGTAGCCGCCGATCTGAGAACGAGCGGCAGCACCGCGCTCATGCCGAGCACCATGATCCAGCCGGCGAGGTCGGGGGAACGGGGAACCTCGCCTTTGGAGCGCGCCTCCTTCTTCCGCCGCGCGCTGGGAGGCTCCGTCTTCCGGCTCTTGTCGCCACCTCCTTTGCCTGCCATGGGCCTGTTGTGACTCCTATCCCGCCCGCAAGGCGCCACCCATGTCCGACAGCGCACGTTCGACTATGTGGACAACTGAGCTCGGCAGAGCCCTTACCGACATCGTCACCACCAGGATCGTGACCAGCACCTGGAACGGGAAGCCCAGAATGAACACGTTCGTCTGAGGCGCGACCTTGGCCAGGAGCCCCAGGATCACCTGAGCCATGAACAGCACCACGAGCACCGGACCCGCTATCTCGATCGCAGCGACGAACAGGGTGACCAGGTCCGATAGAACCCCCCTCGCAAGCCCCCCAGCCGAGGAGATGCCGAGACCGAACCCGCTCGTCGCGCTGAACGAGCCGATGAGGCCATGCACCACCAACAGCTCCCCATTGGTCGTGAACAGCAGGACTATGGCAACCTGCTCGTAGAGCTGACCTATGAGAGGAACCTGGTTGTCCGACAGCGGGTCGAGCGACGGGGGAAGCACGATGCCGCCGAACAGGTCGGCAAGCGATCCAGCCGTGGCGAACGTGCTCACGAGCACGAGCAGGATGAAGCCGAGGGCCAGCCCCGTCAGGATCTCGGCGCCCAGCGCGCCTATGAGCGATGGCGTGGTCGTCGGCAGGGGGCGGTGTGCGAGCATCGGCACTGCCGGCAACGCGAGTCCTGCTGCCAGGGCCGCCTTCGCCGGCACTGGGATCACCCCACGCGTCGAGAACGGTGGAGCTATGGCCAGCCACGCTCCGATCCTCGCCATCGCGAGGAGAAAAGCGATCAGATCGGGGGCATCCAGGTTTACCTGCACTTCACCATCTCCAGCTCAGCCCCCACCGACCAGATGGGGTATTGAGTTGAAGAGACCCTCGGTGAACTGCTGTATCTGTAGCAGCATCCAGTTGCCGGTGAAGAACAGCACGAGTGCTACCGCTATCAGCTTCGGCAGGAAGCTGAACGAGTAGTCCTGAATCTGGGTCATCGACTGGATCAGGGAGAAGAACACGCCGACGACCAGGCTGGTCCCGAGGATCGGCAGGGCGAGCTTTGCCACCAGCACCATTGCCTGGGTAGCTAGATGGATGGCACTGGCGTCGGACATCTTGCCTCTCTCAGTGGGGGCTGACGATCAACGCGTGGGCGATCAGCGACCATCCGTCCACGACCACGAACAGCAGGATCTTGAAGGGCATCGAGATGAGTGTGGGCGGGAGCATCACCATACCCATCGACATGAGAGTGGAGCTCACCAGAAGATCGATGATGAGGAACGGCACGAATATCACGAACCCGATCACGAACGCGCTCTCCAGCTGTGACAGGAGGAAGGCCGGTATGACAGTGGTGAGGGGCGCCTTGGTTGGCTTGACGGGGTGCTCGCCGCGCGCCGATTCGAGCATGGCGAGGTCGTTCGTGCGCGTCTGGACCAGGAGCCAGGAATCGAGGGGCTTCTCCGCAGCGTCTACCGCCTGGGAAAAGCTGGCCTTGCCGTGCAGGTAGGGCTGGAGGCCGACATTGTTCATCTGCGTAAGGGTCGGGGCCATCACGAAGAGGCTCAGGAACAAAGCGACCCCGGTGAGGACCTGATTGGGCGGCATGGTGAGTCCCATAGCGTTGCGCGTCAGGCCGAGGACGATGACCATGCGCGTGAAGCCGGTAACCATCACCAGCAGGTACGGCACGACCGCTATAAGGGCAAGAGCCAGGAAGATGACGATGCTGTGCGACGGCTTGGACAGCGTCTTTCCGAAGTTGATAGTAACGCTGGGTGATGCCGAGAGCAGATGGATCATCGCCGGATCCTCCTGGAGGATGCGGCGAGTCCCCCTGCCTGGGGGTAGTGCATAGGTACTCCCTGTAGGTGTTTGCGCGACCTCGTCAGCCGCGCCGGACGGTCAGCTCCCTCAGGCGATCGAGCCTGTTAGACGTCCATGCCACCCCGGGACGCTCGCCCCGCAGGAAGGAGGCCGTCCTCTGGCCTCCCTGTAAAGTGCCTGCCACCAACCCGCGCAACGGGCTCCGCCCGTAAGCCGGAAGGATGACCTGGCTGCCATCGCCAGGGATGCTGAGCGCATCAGCATCCATCTCGGCGATCTTCGACACACCCGTTGACCCCACGCCGAGCAGCAGGACACGCCCTGGATGATCCGGGCCGCCCACCCGTACCGCCACAAGCGAGACGCCCTTTGCAAGAGGCTGGCGTGAGATGACCTGCAGCGGGCCCGACCTGGGTCCCCCGACGGGAAACCCGCCCCGACGCCGCGCCAGGCGGCCGAGTGCCCACAGGCATGCCGCCACCACGCCGAGCCCGGCCACCATCCGCACCA
>JAJZJN010000040.1:19900-20720 GCA_021851165.1 Actinomycetes bacterium | reverse complement strand
GCGCCCACCACTGCTACGGCAGCGCCTCCGCTTCCAAGCGCTATGCCAACAGCACCAAGCCCCAGGGCTACTCGATGGGTAAGTCGTGGAAATCTCATTGTCGGTCTCCTGCTACTTGTCGTACGCGAAGCGCACCAGGACAGGCTGTTCTATGCGCGTTGTGGTTGGATCATGCGCCGGGGAACCCCCTCGGACAAGGGCCACTTCGGCCAATATTGCAGGCCCCTTCATGGACAAGCCGGCCCCATGGAAGCAACGTGGTATGGCACTCATGCCCGCGCTGAGTACCACGCGAAGACATCATCGCTCTGGCCACCGGTCGCACCAGGCTGGGATACGTCGATCTGCAACGAGTGGGAGAAGGCTATGCCACCAGGCGGGTAGAACCACATCGAGGCACTGTGGCCTAGCATCCCCGTGGCAGCGGGAGTCGCAATCGAGGCATTAGGCGATGTCGCCCCCATCACCGGCGTGGACGACCAGCAGCACACGTACGCGAACCACGAGCGGCTGAACACCACCTGCCCATCGGCGACGACCGTTACATAGACATTGTTGATCCCGTTCGTGCCGACGCCCTGGATCGACATCTGCAGGCCCTTGAACGTCCCTGCCCCCGATACGCTCACCACCGGGTGTGGAGTGGACCCAACATTGCTCGCCCCCCCGAAGACCTGGTGCCACGCCCCGCTGCCGTTCTGGACCTTCACCCGGCCGGCGGAGTTCTCCGGCAGGTTGGACACGCTCACGCTGCCGTTCACGCCGATGCTGTTCTTCGGGAGAGCGACGCGGATTCTCCCCGCGGAGTTCACGTTCTGCT
>JAJZJN010000040.1:0-19890 GCA_021851165.1 Actinomycetes bacterium | reverse complement strand
CCGAGAGGGCACCTGCGGGCTGGATGGCGCTCACCGCCGCAGTGGCGGCACCACCGCTTGCAAGCACGAGGCCGATGGCTCCCATGCCCAGGGCTACTCGATGGGTAAGTCGTGGAAATCTCATTGACAGCTCCTTTCCTGGGCTGCACCGTGTCTCCGGGGGCCACCGTCACCCTTAGCTGTGGCACCCTTAGCTGTGGCCGATGGCCCCCGACAAGAGACACGAGGTCACCTCACGCGGGAAGCGAAACCGGCGTGCTCGGCAGGCTGGGTGTACTGGGCAACGACGGTGTGCTCGGCAGACTGGGTGCGCTCGGCAGGCTGGGTGCGCTCGGCAGGCTGGGTGCGCCGTGAACACCGACGTGAACTCGCACGTAGGCCGGCTTGCTCCCCTGGCTTGCAAGACCTGTGACACCAGTCGGCAGACCCGACAGGCTCGGAGGAGAAGATGGCAGGCTGGGCAACGACGAGCCTCCACCGAGACACACGCGCACCACGTAAGGCTTGCTGGATGCGTGGTGCGGGTAGACGATGTTCTGTGCCACCTTGGCACACAGGCCCGGTCCACTGGGCGTGCTCGGCAGGCTGGGTGCGCTGGGCAACGATGGCGTGCTCGGTAGACTGGGTGCACTGGGCAACGACGGTGCGCCGGGCAGGCTGGGGGTGCTCGGCAGGCTGGGTGCACTGGGCAACGACGGTACGCCGGGCAGGCTGCTCGTGAGGCTAGTCAGCGAGGGCAGTCCGGGCAGGCCGGAGCCACTCGGCAACCCGGGCAAGCTGGGCGTGCTCGGCAGGCTAGGTACGCCGGGCAGGCTGGGTGCGCCGGGCAACGACGGTATGCCGGGCAGGCTGCTCGTGAGGCTAGTCAGCGAGGGCAGCGGCGAGGCAGCGAAGGCCGGGCCGGCGATGCTGGCACCGGCTAATGCCGCGACACTGCTTGCCCCCAGCATCAACTTCTTCTTGGTGATTCGCATGATTCGGATCTCCTCATTTGTTGGTCCGCTATGACACAGGTCCCCCTGCGGAAGACGTCAAGCAGCGGAGCTGCCACACGTTCGGACACCTCGACATCGGTCTGGTCGCCACATCGGAAGCGCTGGCGGCCACCCCTCCGTCCTCCCCGACATCCTTCGCCTTCACGTCGCACGGTACGGCAGCCCTGTGCTCGTGTCACTGGCCACGCCGGCCCAATATCGAGGCCTCTACTGGCCAGAATGTCCACCGGCATCAATGTCGTGACACCTAGTAGCGCTTCGGGGACTCCGAGCAACCAACACATCCAACCAGACCTCAATTGCATGCGATATTCCACATCTGTTTGCCTATGGACACCTTGGCTATTGACATCGCTTGGCGTCCATGTTCTCCTAACCAATGGCAGCACCCCGGTAAATGGCGTGTGTGCCGGTGACGGGAGAGCCTTATCTACCAAGGGTCTTTGACATGCCCGCGGCCGATCTCCCTGAACACGATAGAAGCGACAGCTAAAGCGGTGACAGCATCAGCAAGACCATGACTCAAAGGAGACACACCAGTGAAAAGACTCTTCCTTAGTGGCGTCGCGGCAGCCACCCTCGCCGGAGGGATGGCCATGGCCTTCACCACGCCGGCATTCGCCGCAGAAAGCGGGCCTAACCTAGACTCGTGTTCGGCAGCTACAGTCCCGGGCGTCCTGGGTGTGAATGCCACGCCGAATGCAAGCGGAACGAGCGTAGTCCAGCTGTGCCTCGCGCCGAACGCTGCCAATCCAGCCCTGCCTTCGGGTGGATCGGTGACCGCGAGCGGCAACCTGTCGACCAAGAGCGGGTACGTGATGGCCCAGGGTGGCGATGCCAACCCCGGTGCGCTGGCTGGTTACATCGGGCTCAGCTCGAGCGAGGGAATCGTCGGATGCAGCAGCGGTGACTTCCAGGGCACGGGTGACCATGTCATCGAGCCGATACCACCTACCGGCGCACCGAATGGGCTGACCAGCGGGAGCTGTGCAGTCACCAACGGTGCTCCCTGATCACCTGGAGAAGGGCACACCAGGCTCGCCGGGGCTGACCTGAGCCAGTACCTGACGCCAGGTCAGAACGCCCGGCCGAGAGGCAGGATGCCGGAGGGATCGTCTCGGTCCCTCCGGCATCTTCATGCCAAGGCGTCGGAAATCTGCCCGCCTCGCGCGTGAGGTAAGAGCCGTCTGTCACGTTCCCCTGCCGTGCACTGTTCCCGCCGGCCACCCATTGCCGGCATCTGCTGGCGCGACTTGCGCAGGGCAACCGCTGTCCTGGCACTTGTCGGTACGCTCTCCATCGCCGCGACGTCCTGCGGATCGACAGCCCCGTCCACGACACCCACCTCGCGGGTAGCAACCAGGACCTCTTCCCGGGCTCCTGAGGCCAAGCCACGGGCTTCCTCCAAGACGGCGAGTGGGCGCCTGAGCACATCCGCGAGCACATCCGCGGGCACATCCGCGGGCACAGCAAGCCACGCCTCCTCCCAGCCGGGCGCCGCTACCTCCGCCCCATCCTCATCGAGCAGCTCGAGTGCTTTCCGTGCGGAGATCGCGAGCGCCGGCACCGCTCTCTCCACATACTTCAAAGCCCTCTCTAGCCACGACACCCAGGGGCTCCTGGGATCGTCTACCGGGCCTGCCCAGGGCTACGGAACAGTTCTCCTCGACATCGCCGCGATCGATACCCGTAGAGGTGCCACCGTGACGACCACTGCCACGAGCTCCTTCACCCCGAGCACCACCGGGCCTTCAAGCGTGACGTTCAACGGATCTGCCACTGTGTCCGGCACGGTAAGCGGTCCGCAGGGCTCGGGCACCTCGTCCGACACCCTGACGAGTCCGCTCGTCGTCGTGCACGGTCCCTCCGGATGGCTCGTGTCGTCGTTCGTGCTCGACGGCCGGCCGATGGCGGAGTGGGTTGAGAACGCGACCCAGACGGAAGGCGATGTCACCGTCGAAGTCGGTGCGCTCGTCTCCTACGGCGATATCACCATGGTGCTGATCGGCATCGGGGCGAGCGCGGGTACCGCCTCGATGACCCTGCACAGCGCCCAGCTCGCAAGCGCATCGGGTACCGAGACCGGCACCGGTGACTTCACCGGCGGCTCCACGCCGATAGGTGTCCTTCGCTTCTCACGAATCAGTGGCGACCCGAGCACGCTCGACCTCACCTTCGTAACCGGTAGCGGTTCCACCAGCACATATCACATCACCCTGCCGGCGCGGCAGTGGTAGCTCACCCGGCAGCTTCGGTCGCCTCCCCGGCTGGCGCGTAGGCGATCTGGACCATACCGCTCGACATAGCCGAGCCGGCAGCGTTCAACCCGGCCATGCCTGCGTCGAACACCCGCGGCACATCGGGTGCGAGCGCGGGACGCCCCAATCCGTGCAGGCGGACGAATCGCGCCATGCTGCGGAAATGCCATACCGTCGCGCGCGTGGCAAAACGCTTGGACGTGAGCGCCCCGAGGTCGTGCTCGACAATCGCACCTGGCACGTAGGCGACCGCGTATCCCGCCTCCCACGCCCTCCAGCACAAGTCGATGTCCTCGCAGTACAGCCGATACCCCTCGTCGAGCCCGCCCAGGGTCTCCCAGGTGCTTCGCTTGAGCACGATCGCAGCTCCGAGCACCCAGTCCACGCTGCACGGCTTGCGGAGCCTGTCGAGGCGCTCGCTTGCCATCAGGTGGCGGCGCTCGCCGGCAAAGCCCTCACCCAGCACCCACCGCAGCGGCGTGCGTCGCACCAACGCGACCCCCGGCGTAGGAAACCGCCTGGCCGATAGCTGGTGAGAACCATCGGGATAGACCAGCCGCGGCGCGCACAGGCCCACCTCCGGATGGTCGTCCAGGAACTCCACGAGCACGTCCAGCGCGCCTGCATGGAGCCTGGCATCCGGGTTCAGCAGCAGCAGCATCCTGCCCGACGCACGGCCGGCACCCAGGTTCGCGTTGGTGGCAAAGCCTTGGCGACGAGCCGAGCGAACCAGGCACACCTCGGGAAAGAGCTCTCGCACTGTTTGCGCAGTTCCGTCCACGGATGCGTTGTCGACCACTATGACCTCTACGCTCAGGTTGGTCGATGCCGTCTCTATCGAACGGATGCATCGCTCGATATCGGCCGCGGAATCGTGGGTTACGACCACTACGCTCACCTCCGGCCGAAGCCGCAATCGCCTGCCGGCACCGCTACCGGCGGGCAGTCCCGCTCCCGGGTGCCGCCAGAGCGAGATCACCCTGCCGACGGTCTTGAGCACTATCGCAGCATCGAGGCCCAGGCTCCAGCGCTCGACGTACTCACGGTCGAGCCGGACGCCCTCCTCGGGCGCCAGCCACCAGCCCCCTCCTACCTGCCACAACCCGGTGATCCCAGGCATGGTGGCCAGCCTCCACCGGAAGAGCTCCGGTGCCCGGCGTTGCTCATCGGGGAGGAACGGACGCGGTCCTACGAGGCTCATGTGACCGGCCAGCACGTTGAGCAGCTGGGGTACCTCGTCGAGGCAGCTACGGCGCAGGATCTGGCCCACCCGGGTCACCCGCGGATCGTCCCGCATCTTGAAGAAGGGACCACTCGCCTCGTTCAGACCCATGAGCCCTGGAAGGCAAGCCTCGGCCCTCACCACCATCGAGCGGAACTTCCACATCCTGAACACGCGGCCACCCCTTCCGACCCGCTCCTGGCGGAAGAACACAGGACCCGGGCTGTCGAGGCGGATGCAGACCGCGACCACGAGCACAACCGGCGCAAGTGCCAGCAGGGCAACGCCAGCGACCACATAGTCAACGGCACGTTTGCAGACCCAGGCAATGCCTCGCATGGATCGCGCCAGATCACCAACCGGAGCTTCGACACCACCACCGCCCAGCGTCCTCTGGTGACCTGCCACCGCTCCTCCCCTCGTCGCCTCGCGGTTGCCGGTCGCGTTTCACGGCCGGCCAGCCGTCTACGCGCCCCCCGGCAACGTCGCCGCCACGCCTGCGGTACCGGTGCCCGAACAGGCAACGCCCGAACGTGCCCGGTCTTGCGGTCGGACCTCCACCCGACTAAACCCCTTCCACGCAAGACGGCGAGCGCTCCGGCGTTTCCCGGTCGATGAGCTCCGTGGATCCCCCGCTTCGAGACGGCGACCTCAGCACCAGCAGCGACCCGGACGCAAGGCCTCCTCTACGCCATGTGCTCGCCGTCTGCGCCACCGCTGCCCAGCTGTCCGGGGACTCCCGCGGGGCCCGCGTCTTGTGGGACAGCCGCGCGCTGTACCGGTCGATGCTGCGCTGGGGAGCCGGGTCCGTGGTCCCCATCCGCCATGTGGCGCGCTGGCAGCCGCCGCTCGTCACCGCTGCCCGAGGACTCTCGCACGCTCCGGGCACCTCGGCGCGTTGGCGCTCCACCTCGCTCAGCCGAGCACTTCGCGATCTGGCACAGTCGCTCCACGTGGACGCGCCGCCTGATGCCCAGGCCCTCTACGGCCACATCACCTTCCCCACAGCACGTCACCTGCCAACGCTGTGGAGCACCCAGGGTGTGCTCGACGCCAATCCCGGCATCTGGTTCCCGGACCAGTCTGCACGTACCCACGAACGTTTCGCCCAGAGAGCTTCGGCTGTGCAGTGCTGGTCCGAGCTCGGTCGCCGTGGCCTTCTCGAACGTGCCGATCGAATCGACGAATCCCGTGTCAGGGTCGTCCCGCCGCTCGTGTATGTCGACCTGCCGCATCCCCGGGGGAGCCCGAGCAGCGATCCTCAACGCTGGGGGCACAGCGAGTCGAGCGGAGACCCCGACGTCACCGCTGTGTTCGTAGGTGCCGAAGGCCGTCGCAAGGGGCTGCTCACCCTACTCGCGGCGATGGGACGCATCGGGGCCGGCGTCCGCCTCCGGGTGGTGACAGCAGATCCGCGCCCAGCAGAGCTGCCTTCGTCGGTCACCTGGTTGGGCTCCATCCCACGTGAGCAGGTCCTGGCCGAGTTGTGCCGGGCCGACATCCACGTTCTTCCGAGCCAGAGCGAGTCCTTCGGTGGCGTGGTGGTAGAGGCACTGGCAGCCGGTCTTGCCCAGGTCCTCGCCGCCTCCAGCGTTCCAGCAGAGATCGCCGGGCCCACCGCAGTCCTCGCCGATGCCCGTGATCCCGCCTCGCTGGCCGACGCCATCGAAACGCTCGCCGGGGATCCGTCCCTGCGCCTAAGCCTCGGCATGGCAGCCAAGGAGCGCTACGACGCCATCTATTCCCCAGCAGCAGTCGGTCCCAAGCTGGCGGCGTTGGTGGAGCTTGCCTGCGGCGCGTGAACTCTGGCCAGCTCCAGGGAGCCGTTGGCCGGTATCCCGAACACGCGCCCACCGGCGATAGCGCTCTCAGCGTGAGGCTGGAAATTCGACTCCTGCAGCTTCGAGCAGCTCGATGGCGACGATCCGCCACGTGCGCTCCTTCACCGCGTCGATCCGTAGGCTGGCCGGCTCGCATGACGCCCTATCGAGTGCCCGGCTCACGGCCGCTGCGAACTCCTCAGGCCCGCTGCCAACCTCTACGAACCCCGACAGCTCCTCGGTTGCACCATTCGGGGTCGAGGCAACAGCCAGGCCGGCCGCCAGGTACTGGGGCACCTTCAACGGATAGGACTTCGCATTGAACGCACAGGGCCCGTAGGGCACCAGGCCGACGTCGAAGGCCCTGAGCAGCTCCACGAGCTCTTCCCCCGTGCGACGGCCGAGCACGACCACCTCCGGGCGTGCTGCGAGATCTGCCAGTGAGGGAGCAGGCCTGGGTCCGAATGCCCCCCCGACGAGTACAAGCGTTCCTCCACATGACGCCTCCAGAGCGGCTGCCAGCAGGGAGGGATCGATCCGGAAGTTCATGCTGCCGACATAGCCAAGCCACGGCCTGGGCCTGCCGGCAAGCACCGCTGGAACCCCGTCGTCCGAACCGCCAGAAGGGCGACGGGTGAGCGCGACTTCTGGAAATACGTCGCAACCATGAGGAACGTAACGTGCATCAATGCCGCGTGCCGCGAGCTGGGCCACGAGAGGCAGCGAACAGGCTGTCACCACGTCTGCCGCCTGAGCGAGCTCGGCTTCGAACCGCCGAGCGGCTCCGGCATCCACGCCTGGAAGGTCCTCGATGCTGTCGGTGCAATGGTAGAGAGTGGCCCCCGCGACCCGCGGCCGCCGAGCGCGCGCTGCCAGCGAGTCCCGACCTAGCAACCCGCGTGATTCGAGCGAGAATGCCACCATGAGGTCCGGCACCCCGGCACGAGACGCGAGTCCCCTGGCAAGCAGGCCCGCATTCATGCGCTGGCCGAGCCGGCTGTTCTGCCCCGGCAATGCCCACGGCCTCCAGAGATGCAGACCCGGTGCCACCTCTGCGTCCCTCGCTCCCCACATGTCGCCCAGGCGTGCCGGGTTGCGCAGCGGCGACAGCACGCTCACCGGCGGGTCCACGTAGCAAACCTCGGCACCGAGCCCTGCCAGCGCTCGCGCTATGTGGTGCTTGCTGAGCGGGTCGCCCTCCCACCGGGCAGATGACACCACTACGGCACCTAGGTGCCGGTCGGCACCGGATCCTCGCGCCCCGGCAGGCCCGCGACTCACGTGCCGCTCCTCGCGGGCAGGTCGCCCAGCAGATCGTAGAAGGCCCGTACAAGCAGCTCCGCGCCGGCATCCTCGCAAAACCGCTCCTCCACCACGACACGTCCGGCCTGGCCCATAGCAGCGCGCTGCTCTGCCGGCATGCGAAGCACCTGAGCGAGAGCCGCTGCGAGAGCCTCGGGATCGTCACGGGGGACCAGCAGCCCCGTTGCGGCAGTCACCAGCTCGGGTATCCCGAAGTCGTCGCTTGCCACCACGGGCAGCTCCAGGGCCATGGCCTCCTTCAGGACGACCGGCATCGAGTCGCGGTCCCCCCATGCCGAGATGGTGCATGGAGCCGCCAGGACGTCGGCGGCGGCCATCAGCTCGAGAACGTCGCCAGGAGAGCGGTCGCCAAGAAAGTCGACCTGGCCGGCTATCCCCAGCCGCGAAGCGACGCTGCGCAACTCGGCCTCCTCCGGGCCGCTACCGACGATCACGCAGCTGACCTGCGTGGGGAAAGTGAGCGCAAGCAGGCTGATCGCCTGGAGCAGCACCCCGAAACCCTTCTTCGGCACCAGCCTGCCCACTGCCACGATCTGCCGACCCGGACGCTTCGGACGGCTGGATGGTAGCCTCACGCGCTTGGTGTCAACACCGGCGTACTTGATCAGGAAATCCGAGCGCGAGGTCCCCGGGCATCGTCGCACGATCTCGGTCACGTTGTACTCGCAGACCGTCACACGCAACGAAGCCGACCCGACCACCAAGCGCAGGGTCCTCGGCCTCACGTAGATGTCCGCACCGTGAATGGTCACTCCGAAGCGCACGCCAGCGAGGCGAGCTGCCGAGCAGGCGATCTCCCCGGCGACATCGGCAAAGTGGGCGTGCAGGTAGCGGATGCCTCTCTGCTCGGCGATCCGGGCCACCACCAGAGATCGGCCCAGATTGGCCAGGGACACCCGACCTGGCGACCTGAGCGCAGAGCGTGCACACGATATGAACCGCCAGGGATGGCGGGCGACGGTCGCTGCGCATGCCGCCAGGCGGGAGGACCGGGAAAGCTCGCCTATCCACACAGTGCGTCCGGTGAGCGACGGCACACCAGGATGGAAGCGCTGCTCGTCGGGCCGCTCGCAGGCGATCACGACCGGGAGGAGGCCCCGACGCTCGAGGGCCAGCAGCTCTTCGACCACGAACGTCTCGGAGAGCTTCGGGAACTTCCACAGCACGTAGGCGATCGGTGCCGATGATGACTCCGTCACAGGCAGGCACCCCCGGTATGGCAGGCACCCCCGGTATGGCAGGCGCCCCGTCCAAGCGCCCGGTCAGCGTCGTGGTGCCTGTCCACGGCCACATCGAGTTGACCGCCCGGTGCCTCGCGTCGGTGCCGGACTGGGCGGAGGTGGTCGTGGTGGACGACGGCTCGGAAGAAGACGTGCGATCCAGCCTGTGCCATCGTTTCCCGGGAGCTCGCTTCATGCGCCACGCATCCCAGCAGGGATTCGCGACCGCTGCCAACACGGGCCTGTCTGCAGCCACAGGCGAGGTGCGGGTGGTATTGAACAGTGACGCCCGCTTCACGCCAGGGGCGCTGGAGGCCCTCGTTGGAGCCTTCGGGGACCAGGCGGTAGGTATAGCTGGCCCGCGGCTCGTCTTTCCCGGCGGCACGCACCAGATCTCGGCGGCTGCGTTCCCGACCCCCCTGCGGGTGCTGGCTGGCTCCTTCGCTTTGAACGAAGCCTACCGAGTCCTGTTCCCCCGGGGGCATTTCCCCCTGGAGCTCGGCATGGCCCGCTTGGACCACGGCGCCGACCACGACGTGGACTGGGTCGTGGGTGCCTGCATCGCCATCCGCGACCGGTGCCTCGGCGACACAGGCGGCTATGACCCTGGCTACCCGTTCTATGTCGAGGAAACCGATCTCTGCTGGCGGGCACGAGCAGCAGGCTGGCGTGTCCGCTATATGGCGTCTGCCGTCGTGGAGCACGAGGGGGGAGCTTCGAGCGCCCTGCCCGGGGCACAGGCGCGAAGCCTCCTCACCGGAGAGGCCCGGTTCATGGCCCGAGCCTACGGGGAGGAGTCCCTCAGACGCTGGTGGGCGAGCCGGGTGCTCGGAAGCCTCGTCAAGGGATCGGCCTTCGGGCTGCTCGCCCCGTTCAGCAAGAGGATGCGCCGGCGCGCCGAGTGGCAGTGGGGCGCGCTCACCCACCTTGGCACCATGGCCATCGAGAGGTTCCGAGACCTGCGCCACCGGTGAGGCGGAGCGTGCACTCCCGGCGATCCGGCTCCACCGGGCGCCTGCGAGCGCCAGCCGACCTCGTATGCCAAGAGCAGCGGGTACGACCACACGGAAGGAACGTGCCACGGTGCGTGTGCTTGTGGTGGGTCCTCCGATCGATCAGCCGGGCAGTCCACGGGGCCGGCACAAGTTTCGCCGTTGCCAAGCGTTCCCCTTGGTATAGCTTCCGGCAGGCTCGACCGGCCGGGGGAAGCCGGCCACACACAGCGAGCCGGGCCTCATACCGGGGGGCGGAGAGGAGATACCAGTGGCCTCGCACTTCTTCCGTCACACAGTGGCATCACTGCTGGGCATCATCACACTTACGGCGGCGGTCCTCACCGGGCCAACTAGCGCGTCGGCACAAGTGCTCCAGTCGAACCCGTTCTCAACCGACGGCAGCGTCGTCTCCGTGGGCAAGCCCATCCCGACCGTCCCCGGTGCCACGGGGAGCTTCGTCCTCGGAAACCTGAGGAATACCACCGGGTACATCACACCAGCAGAGAATGCCGGCGGACAGGTGACCATAGACGAGACGTCCTCCACGTCTTACTTCGCGTGCAACTCGAGCGGGCAGAACTGCAAGGTGGCGAGTGCCCCGGCGGTGGTGGTGGCCGGCAACGAGCTGTTCGTATCGGGTCACTACTTCGTCGAGAACGGCCGGTACGAGCTGGTCGCCGAGTACGTCTTCAGCCCGCCGCCCGCACCTTCGACGAGCTCCGCCTCACCGCCCATGCCAACACCAACCGGCTTTTACGACTACGAGCCAGCGAACGCCTTCGGGGTTACCGGCTACGTCGTCTCACCAGGCACCTACCTCGACAACCAGCTCCTGTGGAGCCCGCTGTGGGGCTTTACCCTCGGGCGCTTCGGGGACTTCCCCAACGGCTACGGATGCGGAACCACGTCAGGATGCCTCACCCAGCGGATAGCCGAGTCCTACTCCAACCATCTCTTCATAGACGCCACTGCTCTGA
Organism: Actinomycetes bacterium; assembly: GCA_021851165.1. Classification (GTDB taxonomy): domain Bacteria; phylum Actinomycetota; class Acidimicrobiia; order Acidimicrobiales; family JAJZJN01; genus JAJZJN01. The sequence continues at coordinate 9,080 of JAJZJN010000040.1, read as the reverse complement.
CGACCGCCTTCTGGATCAGCCACAACGACGGCTGCACATACCAGAAGACCTCCGACACCTATGCAGTCGTGAACTCCGAGGGGGCGACCGCCGGGCTTACCGCGACGGGACGATTCCTCTACAGCGGCAACGAGTGGCGATTCTTCGCATCCAACGTGTTCGCGCCGCCTCCCCAGCCGCCGAGTGCGTTCGCTTCCGGAGGTGCGTGTGAGGGGATCACTGCCACCTACGGTCCGGTGAGCGCGTCGAGCAGCTCGATCACCGAGACCGGCCGCGGCGCGCCGGCACCGGGCAGCTCGGGCTATACGGGCAGCTCGAGCTATACGGCAACGACATGGCAAGGCAGCTTCGGGGCAGGCTTCGGATACGACGGCGGGGTCTTCTCGGGCGGTTCCATCCAGCTCACATTGAACTGGTCGATGGTTCCAGCCAGTACCGGCACGCCGGCTCATTGGCACTTCGATGGCATCTACGAAGCGACCAGCGAGAGCGGGTCCACCTCGTTCAGCGGGCAGATAAGCGGTTCCGCAGGTATCCCCGCAGGAGGTTCGGGCAGCGCCGCTGTCAACGCGACCATGACCATGGACCGGGGTACGGGTCAGTTCGCTGGGTTCAGCGGATACGGCAACAGCTCGGGAAGCGCCCTGTACGGCGAAGGCCAGGCCCTCCCGGTGCTCCAGGACCTCTCCTTCACGTGGCACGTCGAGCCCACTGCTGCATCGACCGCCTAACCCGCGACCGGAGAAGGGACCAAAGTCGCCACGCACACGAGCGAGGGGGGTGTTCATGCGTATAGTTCTGAGCCATCCCACCTCGTGGCCTACCGTGCGGCGCGGGATGGAGCGGCTGCTCGCAGACCTGGAGCGCTACCTGGGGGAAAACGGCCATGACGTATCCGTCGTCAGCGCATCCGCCAGGAGCATGCCCCTGGCCCTTCCGCCGTCGCTACGCCGACACCTGCCGGATCGCGCAATCACCTACCAGGCGCGCATCGCGCTCACCTTGAGACATGAACGGCCGGATCTCGTCCATGGCCTCCATTACCTAGACGGGATCGGCTCCCGGCTGGGCAGTCCCGCACCATATGTCCTGCACCTGCCCGGGATACCGACGAGGGCCGCCCTGGCGGGCCGCAGGCTGCGCGAGAGGCTATTCGCAGCCTCGCTCGAACACGCTGGAGCAGTCATAGCGATGAGCCACGCCGCTGCCGATGCTCTTGCCGATGCCTTCGATGCCAAGGCCGTAGTCGTACCGAACGGCGTGTTCACAGAGGAGATGGCTGCCAACGCACGCCCGGTACGGCGCAGCTGCACGCCTAGCGTCCTCTTCCCGGGAGATGCCACAGACCCGCGCAAGCGTATAGGCCTACTGGCAGATGCCCTCGAGCTGGTGCGAACCAGATGGCCCGGCATCCGTCTTGTCGTGGCATGGCCGATAGACGAGCCAAGCCGCCGGGCGCTCGAGCGGCGTTCCCGGGTAGACGTAGAGGTGCGGGAGGTTCCTGATCCGGCTGCGATGGCCTCCCTCTATGCCGAGGCGTGGGTGACGTGCCTGCCCTCGGTAGGAGAGGCCTTCGGTCTGGTGTTCGTGGAGTCGCTCGCGTGCGGCACGCCGGCAGTCGGCGTGCGCGATGGGGGAGTGCCCGAGGTGCTCGGGGAGCCGGCGTGGCTTGCCGATCCCGACGACCCGGCCGATCTGGCCCGCACGCTCAATCGAGCCTTACGGGACTCATGCTCCCCGCTCACCGCCTCGCATTGCCGCGAGCTCGCCCAGCCCTTCGACTGGTCGATCGTGGGACCCCGCTTCGTCTCTCTCTACGAGGAAGTACTGGCCTGTAGGCAGCCTCCGGCCAGGCAGGGGCAGTGGCGATGACACCGAGCGGGACCCGGCGCGTCGTGATCACCAACCCCTGGGTGCCCCCCTACGTCCGGCGCGGCTCGGAGACCGTCATGGTCGAGCTTGCCTCGTGGCTCAACGCACAGGGCTTGGCCGCAGAGCTGCTCGGCGGCGGGCCTGCACGCACTAGGGGTCCTGCACGCACTAGGGGTCCTGCACGCACGAGGAGTCCCGGGGGTGACACGAAGCCCTCGGCCGATGCCGGCGCCATCCCGGTCAGAGCTGTTCTTCCCCCGTTGCGCCGTGCCTGGCCAGGAGGCCTGGACCGCGACGCATCGCTCGTCCCCTCACTCGCACGCGAGCTCCGCCACATGCCCCCCGCCGTCATCCACTCGTTCCACTACGTGGACGCCACCGCCGCCAGGCTGGCCGGACTGCCATACATAGCCACCTGCCAAGGGATCCCCCTCACGAGATCCTTCGCGGGCAAGCCGCTGCACCGCCTCCTGCTACGGGCCGGTTGGGCCAGCGCTTCGATCCTCACCTGCCCCAGCAGGGCAGCAGCCGCGCACCTCCGGGCGGCCTTCGGGCTCCACGCGGACGTCGTGGCAAACGGCATCGAGGTCTCGCGCTATTCGGGCCTCGACGAGGAGCGCCAAGCGGGACTGATCGTCTGCGCTGCGACACCGGGCGATCTCCGCAAACGCGCCGAGGTGCTCATCGACGCATTCGGCCTCCTGGCCCGGCGGATGGCCGGCACGGAGCTTGTCTTCGTGGCCGGGCCTATCTCCGACGAGCGTCGCATAGAGCTCACAGGGCGCCTCGACCCTGCAGTCGCCCGCCGTATCCGCTTCCTTGGACAGGTCCCGCGAGACGAGCTGGTTCGCTGGTATGCACGTGCGTCGGTGACCTGCTTGCCAAGCCTTCACGAGGCATTCGGCATGGTGCTCGTCGAGTCGCTCGCCGCAGGCACGCCCGTGGTCGGGACCGACCACGGTGCGATTCCCGAGATAGTCAGTGCTGGCACCGGGATGACCTTCCCACCCGACGACGCCCGGGCTTGTGCTCGCGCCCTGGCAGAAGTGCTGTCGTGGCACCCTGACCAGCAGGTGGCCGAAGCCTGCCGGGCCCGCGCTGGCACCTATGACTGGTCGGTGATCGGTCCGCAATTCCTGAGCCGCTACGAACGGATCGGCCTTTGATCTCCACAGTGCAGGCCCAGGCCGCCCCCCCGCCGTCGCTTGCGCGGATGGCCGGGCGCGGAGCGCTCGTGACACTGGGCTTCACCATCGCCGTCCAGGTTCTCCTCGCTGCCCAGGGCATCATCCTCGCCCGCCTGCTCGGCCCCGGGATCCTCGGTCTGTATGCCATTGCTATAGCCGGTGTAGGCGTCGGAGGAGTACTGAAGAACACCGGCCTGCCGCAGAAGCTGGTCCAAGAGCGCGAGGTCGACCTCTACACCGCCTACCGGGTTGCGCTCAGCCTGGAGCTGATGCTCGTGGTGGGCTGTGGCGCTCTAGTGCTCGGTGCTGCCCCGCTCGTTGCCATGGCCTACCACCGCCCCGAGCTGTGGCCGGTGATGAGTGCGCTGGCAGCATCCCTGCTCGCGACCACCCTTATCGAGCTCCCCGCGGCGCTGTCATACCGCCAGATGCGCTTTGCCAGGCGCTCGCTCGCCCTGGCTGCTGCACCCGTGACTGGGGCTCTGTGCAGTGTCACCGCAGCAGTTCTAGGCGCGGGCATATGGAGCCTCGTCATCGGAGACGTCTCAGGGCTGGCCGCAGGGGCAGTGGTCGTCGGGCTGGCCGCACCTATCCACCCCGGCTTCTCCTGGGAGCGCCGGGTAGCCAGGCGCTACATCCGCTTCGGCTGGCCGTTTTGGACGAGCGGCGTTCTCGCCAGTGCCAGCGGCTGGGGATCGATCGTCGCTGTGTCCGCCCTAATAGGCATCCCGGGGGTCGGGATCTTCGAGCTCGCCCAGGGTTGGGCACGCCAGGTGCTGAAGGTTGACAGCGCGCTTGCCGACGCTGTCTACCCCGCGCTGTGCGCCCGCCCAGGCGCCACCATCGCGACTCTGCGGGCATTCTCCCTTACCAACCGTCTCTCGATGCTCTTCGCGGCTCCTGCCGGCATAGGGCTAGCCGTGCTCGCAAGTCCTGGCGTCGTGGTACTTCTGGGTCCCCGCTGGCAGGCTGCGACACCGCTCGTGGCTGCAGCAGCGATTGCCGTCACGCTAGACGCTGCCGGGCACAACTGGCACACCTTCCTCGCAGCCCGTGGAGTCACCTGGCCACGTTTCCTAAGCGCAGCACTTGCCGCGACCTGGACCGTGGTCGTGCTGCTGCCTGCTCTCGCCGTCTTCGGCCTCGACGGAGCGGCCGGTGCGATCGTGCTGATGGGCGTGGCTTCCCTGGCTGTCAGGCAGCACTTCGTCAGCCGCCTCATAGCACCGGTGAACCTCATCCGGCTGGTCTGGCGTGAGCTCGGGGCAGCCTGTGTGTCTGGGGGAGCTCTCATCCTCGTACGCATACTCGGCTGGTCGCCCCACGGCGTCGTGGGGCTGGCTGAGCAGGCAGCGGTGTTCATCGCCGTGTTCACGGCAGCGGCTGCCTTGTCGAGCCGCGACATCCTCACCCTTGGGATCGCCACATTGCGCCGCGTGGAAGCAGGCCCGGGGCAAGCGCACGCTCCGGCCCAGACGCTACTAGCAACAACGCCTCCCGGCGATGAGAGCGCCGGCACGACTGGGCTGGGCACGGGTGGGCTGGGCACGGGTGGGCTGGGCACGGGTGAGCTGGGCACGGGTGAGCTGGCACTTGTGAGCTTCGCGCTGCCAGAACCCATGGCCTTCCCACTGCTCGTGGCCGCGGACCCCGGGGGGAGCACGATCTGGGTCACTGCACGCGACTGGCCGGCCCTCGGACAACTCGACATCACAACGGGCACCTGGCGTTGGAGCTCGATCGCGCCATTTCCCCACATGGCGACACCCGATGGCTCCGGAGGATGCTGGAGCGCGCTCACACGTGCAAGCAGCTTGGTGCACATAGATGGAAGCGGGATCATCCAGATCGTCGATCTCCCCCGTAGCCGCGAGCTGCTCGGGACGGCAATAGCCGGGGCATGGCTCTTTGCCGTCGACGCCGACCACCGGGTGGTCTGGCAGCTCCATCTCGGCACCGGCCAGGCAGCGGGCCATCCCAGACGAGCGCCGCTACGCGTAGATCTACCCACGAGCATGTCCCGCCCCGACTTCGCCGTCCGGGCGCCCGACGGCACGGTGTGGATAGGCGACACCGAGAGCTGCGTCATCGCCGTGCTCAGACCCGGCACGAGCCGGTTGGGAGCAGAGGTCGGACAGCTCGCCGGTCCCCACCCCTGCCGCGTCATGGTCGCCGACGCGCGCCGGGGTGGGGTCTGGCTCGGTGGTTCGGCGAGAGAAGTGGCCAGCCTCGTAGCACCTGACGGCGAGGTCCTCTCCACAGTAGAGCTCCCTGCCGTCCCCTTCGGCATGGCCCTCACACCCGCGGGGAAGCTGGTAGCCGCCTTGCGCGACATCGACACCATCGCCGTGGCGGATGTCGCAGGCATGGCTGCCGGCCTGGCGCGCCAAGTGGTCGCCACCACTGTGCGAGCAGCCAACTCGGGCGGTGGTGCGGTAGCGCTGTACAAGCTCCCGGAGGGATCCGCTCCTCTGGGATGCGCAGCCGTGGCGACCAGATACGCCGGCGACGGCAGCCTCACTGGCCAGGCGACGATCTATGCCGCACTCTCAGGGCGCTCAGAGGTGGCCGCCATCTCGCTGCCGGACCGATCACGCTGATGATCTCTCAGCCAGACGAAGCCGCCGGGGCCACGCGGGGCAATCTGATGGCGTCCGGTGCTGCTCACGCTCGGAGCTCGGAACCCAACCATCCCCAGCGCGTGCTCATGATCAGCGGCCAGGCCGAGCACTACGGTGCGGACCGCTCGCTGGCGAACCTGGCACTAGCCATCGCGCGACGCGGCTGGCAGGTCACCGTGACCCTCCCCGGTCCGGGTCCCCTGGCGGCGGACATGGACGCTGCGGGGATACCCACGGTCCGCTTCGAGCCCGGCGTCTTGCGCCGGGTCAACCGCCCACGCGACTGGGCTCGACTGGTCGCCTCGGACATGCCCGCGGCGATCTGGCGGGCCCGGCGGATGGCAGGGCACTACGACATTGTCCACGTGAACTCGGTAGTCGTCACCGGTGCCTTGCTCGGCGCAGCGCTGTCGGGCAGGGCGACTGTCTGCCACGTACGCGAGTCCTTCGCTGCCCATCCGCGCCAGTTCGCGCTGTACGCCCGCCTCCTTCAACGCCTGCCCGTAACCTACGTGGCGGTGTCGACCGCCATAGCAGACGAGCTGGCACGAGCCGGCCTCGGGGAGAAGACGGTGACCGTGCCAAACGGCATCGACCTGAGCGCTTTCCCGCCCCCACCGCCAGATGCCCCCCGTCAATGCGGCGTGCTGTGCGTCGGGCGGATCAACGACTGGAAGGGACAGGACGTGCTCGTGAAGGCCATAGCCCGGCTCCGAGACCGCGGGGTGAAGATCCCCCTATCGATAGCAGGTGACGTGTACCCCGGTGGCGAGATCTATCGCCGCCGCCTCGAGCACATGATCGCCGACCTCGGGCTCAGCGGGCAAGTGCAGCTCCTCGGCTTCGTCGAGGACGTGGGCAGGCTGCTCACGTCCCACACGATCTATGTGCAGCCATCCATCCGGCCCGAACCGTTCGGTCTTGCCCTCGTGGAGGCGATGACGCAGGGCATGGCGTGCATCGCGAGCCGCGGTGGTGGGCCGAGCGAGATAATCCGCCACGGCACCACGGGGCTCCTCGTGAATCCCGGGGATGCCTCGGAGCTGGCTGATGCCATCGGAGAGCTCTGGCGCGACCCCGGGCGCCGGCAGCACCTTGGAAGCGCTGCCATGATCGATGCGCGGCAACGCTTCAGCGCCGAGAGTGAAGCCGGGAGGATCGCTGCTCTCTATTCGACCTTCATGGACGATGCCGCACCACCGTGACCAACCCCACCACCTTGATCAGCCCCACCACCTTGATCAGCCCCACCACCATGACCAGCCGCACCAGGTCGGCCGGACCCGCCGGGCCCGATCAGGGCGCCAGCAGCCGGACCCGATTGTTCAGTGAGTCGGCTATCAGGATACCTACCCCAGGATCCACAGCCACCGAGGTCGGGTGGTTCAGCATCCCGCTGCCATCCGCCCCGATGTAGCCGCACACGGGGGTGACGCCTCTGATCGGGGTCCAACCCGCGATCGTCGTCACATCCCCGCTTGCCATGGTCACCTTCTGCACGATGCAGTTGCCATCATCGGCTATGTAGAGGTTCCCGGAAGGGCCAACCGCGACGCCTGCGGGGTAGTTCAGGGCCTCCGAGAGCGCCGGCACGTTCTCCCCCGTATAGCCAACCTCACCGTTGCCAGCCACAGTCGTGATGGTGCCGTCAGGGAGGATCTCGCGGATTCGCTGGTTGTTCCGGTCGGCTATGAACAGCCCTCCGTCCGGGCCAAGCGCGAGACCATTCGGGTAGTCGAGCTCGGCGGCAGTGGCAGGCCCCCCGTCACCGGAGAACCCCGCCACGCCGGTGCCCGCGACGGTCGTGATGATCCCCGAGGGGTTGACCATGCGGACACGATTGTTCCCGGCGTCGGCTATGTACACGTCGCCGTTGGATGCCACGGCAAGGCCGCTTGGATGGTCGAGCTCGGCGGCAGTTGCAGGCCCCCCGTCACCGGAGAACCCCGCCACGCCGGTGCCCGCGAAGGTGGTTGCCGTCCCCGAGGGGGTTATCTCCACCACGCGATTGCTCCAGTCGGCTACGAAGATGTCCCCTGCCGCGTCGACGGCAACAGCCACCGGGAAGCTAAGGCCGTCTGCCGCAGTCGCAACCGTCTCGATCACCCCTGAAGGCAGGATCCGTCGCACGGCATCGTTCCAGGCGTCCGCGACGTAGACACCGCCTGGACCTACCGCCACACCGAGCGGCTCCGATAGTCCCGCCTCGGCGGCTGGCCCACCGTCACCGGAGAGCCCGAGCGTGCCGTTGCCGGCGACGGTCGTGATGATCCCCGACGCAGAGACCTCGCGCACACGCCTGTTCCCACCATCGGATATGAGCAGTGCTCCCGTCGCGGAGATCGCCAGCGCGTTCGGATAGTCGAGCTCGGCGGCAGTCGCAGGCCCGCCGTCACCGGAGAACCCCGCCACGCCGGTGCCGGCGATGGTCGTGATGATCCCCGAGGGGTTGACCATGCGGACACGATTGTTCCCGGCGTCGGCTATGTACACGTCGCCGTTGGATGCCACGGCGAGACCGGTTGGATCGTCGAGCTCGGCGGCAGTGGCAGGCCCCCCGTCACCGGAGAACCCCGCCACGCCGGTGCCGGCGAACACGCCGGCAATGCCCGAGGGGGTGACCTCCACGATCTGATTGGCAGCCGAGTCTGCTATGAGCACATTGCCGGCATTGTCCACTGCCACCGCACTCGGCCGGTCAAGGGCCACCGTGCTCGCACTGCCCGATCCGCTGAGCGGTGGCCCCGACAGCCCATTCCCGGCGAAAGTCGAGATGACCCCAGAGGAGCTGACGACCCGCAGGCGGTCGTTCAAACGATCGGCTATGTAGAGCTGCCCATCTACGAAAGCCAGACCAGCGGGATCGTACAGCTCTGCTCCCGTAGCCCCGGTGTCGTCTCCATACGGGGCAGGCAGGTACCCCGGGGTGCCGTCGCCTGCCGCCAGGGTCACTTCCCCCGAGGCGCTCACGTGGCACACCTCGCTATGGACCTGGTCGGTCACCGACACGTAGAAACCCCCATTCGGGCCGGCGGCCAAGCCATCAGGAGCTATCCCCATCGCGTCCGCAGGCCCAGGCGGGCAGACGGTCCCGGCAAATGTGCTCAGCACCGCTGCGGGCTGTGAAGGCTGCGACGGCTGGGTGGGAGGCTGGGGCACGGGCTCGGGGGTCGAGGCGATGCCCACTACGGGCTTGGCCAGTGGCTGGCCGCCCATGGAGCCGTAGTAGCCCGCATCCCCGAACGCGAAGATCCCGCCATCGGAGGCGACCTCCCAGTAGCCCTTGCCATCGGGGGTCGAGGCGATGCCCACTACGGGCTTGGCCAGTGGCTGGCCGCCCATGGAGCCGTAGTAGCCCGCATCCCCGAACGCGAAGATCCCGCCATCGGAGGCAACCTCC
>JAJZJN010000039.1 GCA_021851165.1 Actinomycetes bacterium | reverse complement strand
GCGACTGCGAGCCTCGCCAGGTCCCCCAGCCGGACGCCCGGAGCCCACACGACCACCGCATTGCCCTGAGAGTCGATGCCGCGGCGCCCGGCGCGACCGGTCAGCTGGGCATACTCAGCCGCCGTGATCGCGCCTCGCCCCGCGTCGGACATCTTCGTCAAGCGTTCGATAACCACCGTACGCGCGGGCATGTTCATTCCGAGCGAAAGGGTCTCGGTGGCATAGACGACCTTCAGCAAGCCGTCTGTGAAGCAGTCCTCCACCGCCTCGCGGAATGCGGGCACCAAACCCGCGTGATGGGAGGCCACACCCGTATCGAGGATGGTGGACCACCGACCGTACCCGAGTGCGTCGAGGTCATCGTCGCCCAATCCTGCAGTGTGCATCTCGAGGCGTCGCCGCAGCTCGGTGCGCTCCGCCGGACTCGTCAGAACCAGCCCATCAGATGCGCACTGGAGAGCAGCCGCGTCGCACGCTGCTCGACTGAAGATGAAGACGATCGCCGGCAGCATCCCGTAAGCCGAGAGCTCTTCGAGCAGCTCGACGCGCCTTGGCGAGACCATGGTCCGGTGGCGCCGGAATGCCTCGCGGTCAAGGCGTTGATCGAGCCGGGAAGCCTCTGACCCCAGGTTTGCACCATTCAGAACCTTCACCAGCCCCACTTGCCCTGTCGACCGCTTGGCTATGGCGAGGTAGTGAGTTAGCACCACCGGGCGACTCTTCTCTATTACCACCCGAATGGGACCACGGATGCTTCTTATCCATCCACCCAACTCCTCCACGTTGCCTATGGTCGCCGAGAGGCAGACCATGGCCACGGACCGCTCTGCCAGTATCAGGATCTCCTCCCACACCGAGCCGCGATACGGATCCTGCAGGTAGTGGACCTCGTCAAGCACCACGACGCCGAGGCCATCCAGGGAGCTCGACCGGGCGAACATCATGTTCCTCAGGACCTCGGTCGTCATTACCACTACCCGTGCATCGGGATTGCGTGATACATCGCCTGTGAGCAGCCCAACACGTTGCGACCCCAGCCGACCGGCGAGTTGAGCGTGCTTCTGGTTGGACAACGCCTTCAGGGGCGTTGTGTAGAAGGCTTTCGCTCCCAGTGAGAGTGCACGGAACACCGCGTAGTCGGCAACCACGGTCTTGCCGGATCCGGTCGGAGCCGCAACGAGGACGGACTCACCGGCGTCTAGGGCATCGAGTGCCTCGATCTGGAACCGATCAAGCCGGAATCCGATCTCGTCGACGAAGCTAGACCTCACGCTCAGCTCGCCGTCAAGGGGCCTGGTGCACGCGCCACCACCTCCTGGCTCACCAACCCCAGCCTTCCCGGAGCTCACGCTACTTCACGCGCCGGTCGCTTGAGCACCTTGCCGATGACGATTGACACTTCGTAGAACACGTACAGCGGGATAGCGAGCGCTGTCATGGAGAACGGGTCTCCGCTCGGTGTGATGATCGCCGCCACCACGACGATGATGAAGAACGCCCAGCGACGCCATGAGGCCAGCGTGCCGGGGGAAACCACGCCGGCCAGCTCCAGAGCTACGAGCACCACGGGGAACTCGAAGGTCACCCCGAAAACTGCCATCAGAGCCAATATCAGGCCCAGATAGCTGTTCGGATTGTAGATCTCGCGCAGCGTCGGCCCACCGATGGACTGCAACCAGCCGAGGGCATGCGGGAAGGTGTAGAACGCGAGCACAGCGCCGAGGACGAACAGGCTGACCGCAGACACCGTGAACGCAATCGCGTAACGGCGCTCTCCTGCCCTGAGACCCGGTGTGACGAAACGCCACAGCTCCCACAGCGCTACAGGGGACGTGAGTAGCAACCCCACATATCCAGCAATCTTCACGCGGATCGTGAGCCCGTCGAGAGGACCCGTCACATACAGATCACACGGATGCGCAATCCGGCAATAAGGTGACTCGAGGAACCTCAGTATCTCCGCGTAGAACACGAACGCGACCGTGGCGAACACGCTGAACGCGACGACGCAAACGATTATGCGTCTCCGCAACTCCGCTATGTGCTCGACAAGGGTCATCGCTTCGGGACGGGGCTGCCCGCTCCGGTGACGAAGGCGGTCCATTACGGCCATGGCCTCTGGGGCTCCTCAGTTCATGCTGGGGTCGTCGGGAACATCCGGAAGATCACCGTCAAGAGCGAGACCGAGAACCCAGGCCGATGCCGGCTCTCGAGCAGGTGGCCCCACGCGGCCCGGAACGCTCTCGGAAGGCCGCTGCAGCTCGGTCGCAGGTGGCCCCACGCGGCCCGAGGTGCCCTCGGAGCGCCCGGCCTCGTCCTCGAACGGCCCTGGCTGGCCAGCGACAGGATCCGTGACTAGCGGCGTGGCATCGACGGCTGACCCCGCCTCGGGGTGTGCAGGCTGATCGGCAACACCATCCCCCGGCCCATCGCGAGACGGCGAGGCGTCCACCCTCTCGTCTACGGCATCCGTCGCGCTGCTGCTCCGCGAAGCGGCCTCCTCGGCCTCATGAGCATCGGCCAGGCGATCGAGCAATGCCAGCGGTGAGCGGACCGCCTGGGCTACCTGGTACGTGGAAGGAAGGTCGGGAAACGTACCTCTGACCTCCTCCTCGACGCGTGCCCGAAGACGCCGGAGATCCCCCCATGCAGCTCCGAGCTGGCGCGCGAGCTTCGGCAGCTTGTCGGGCCCGAGGACTATCACCCCGACCACCAGAATCACCAGGAGCTTCGCCGGGCTTAGGTCAAGCATCTCAAGATGAGAGTCTAAGCCCTCACGACGTCAAGGAGATCTCAGAAGATCTTGAAGCGCGACAGGGGCCATATCCGCATCACCACCCGCCCGATGATCGAAGAGCGCGGTATCGGACCGAACACTCTGCTATCCAGGGAGTCCGTTCGATTGTCGCCCATCATGAAGTACTCGTGGGGCGGGATCTTCTGGGTGCGGATCCCCGTCGTGACCGTACCGCGGGGCAGCCAGGGCTCTGCCAGGGGCTTGCCGTCTATCCATACCTCTCCGTCCTTTGAGGAAATCGTCTCGCCGGGTAGGCCGATGACTCGCTTCACGAGGTCCTTGATGTTCGTGCCGAGCTCCGCGCCTGGAGGGCGGTGAAAAACGACTATGTCGCCCCTGTGGACGGCGTGGAGGTCGTAGCTGAGCTTGTCGACCAGGATACGATCGCCAGGCTCCAGTGTGGGCTCCATCGAGCCCGAGGGGATGTAGAAGGTCTCGAGGACGAAGGTGCGTATGCCGATGGCAACGACCAGCGCCACTGCCAGCACGACGAGCCACTCGACGAGCCAACGTCTGCGTTGCCGCCTGCCTGAAGTGGGTTCGGCAGCCCGCCCATCAGAGGCAGCGGCGACGTCGGTATCTGCAGACACGAACGGCGAGGCTAGCCCAGAGCGTGGCGCCGACGCTGTCACCATGGCCTGGAGAGGGTTGCCAGGCCGTGAACCGCGTCATGGGAACGTCGCCTTACAAGCCAGCTATCAGCTTCTCCACGCGCTCGTCATGGGAGCGAAACGGGTCCTTCAGAAGCACGGTACGCTGGGCCTGGTCATTGAGCTTCAGGTGGACCCAGTCGACGGTGAAGTCACGCCTCCTCTCCTTGGCACGCTTTATGAACTCGCCGCGCAGGCGTGCGCGCGTGGTCTCGGGCGGGGTGGTCATCGCAGCCGAGATAGCGGCATCGGTCGTGATCCGCTCGACCTTCCCCCGTGCCTGAAGTCGGTAGTACAACCCCCGTTCCGGGTTCACGTCGTGGTACTGCAGGTCGAGCAGAGCCACCTTTGGATGGCCCAGGGGCAGGTCATGCCTGCTGCGATATGCCTCGATCAGGTTCAGCTTGGTTACCCAGTCGCACTTGCCCGCCAGCACCATGGGGTCCGTCTCCAGGGCTTCCACGCATTCCTGCCACATCCCCAACGCCTTCTCGTCCTGGGGCGAGAGACCTTGGGAGTCACGGAACCTGATGGCGCGGTTCAGGTACTCGGCCTGAATGTCGAGAGCGCTCACCTCGCGCCCGTTGGCCAGCTTCACCTTCCGCCGGCACGTCAGGTCGTGACTTATCTCGCGGATAGCTCTTATCGGATTCTCGAGGGTGAGGTCGCGAAGCACTAGGCCAGGCTCTTCGAGCATCCTGAGCAGTATGTTGGTGGTTCCCACCTTGAGGAAGGTTGCGTACTCGCTCATATTGGAATCACCCACGATCACGTGAAGGCGCCGGTACTTCTCGGCGTCGGCGTGGGGCTCGTCCCTCGTGTTGATGATTGGACGGCTGCGTGTCGTAGCAGACGACACACCTTCCCATATGTGCTCGGCGCGCTGGGACAAGCAGTAGGTCGCGCCCCTGGCTGTTTGGAGAACCTTCCCCGCTCCGGCGTAGATCTGACGGCTGACGAGGAACGGTATGAGGACCTCAGTCGATCGGATGAAGTCGTCCCTTCTGGCCGTCAGGTAGTTCTCATGGCATCCATACGAGTTCCCTGCGGAATCCGTGTTGTTCTTGAACAGGTACACGACGCCACGGATGCCCTCCTCGCGCAGTCGAGCCTCCGCCCCCGCCACGAGCTGATCCAGGATCCTCTCACCGGCCTTGTCGTGGGCGACGAGATCGGCTATCGAGTCGCACTCAGGAGTCGCGTATTCCGGATGGCTTCCCACGTCGAGGTAGAGCCGCGCTCCGTTCTCCAGGAAGACGTTCGACGAGCGGCCCCAGCTCACCACACGCCTGAACAGGTAGCGCGCCACCTCGTCCGGGCTCATCCTGCGCTGGCCACGCAGGGTGCACGTCACGCCGTACTCGTTCTCGAGCCCGAAGATCCTCCGATCCATCTAGCTAACGGTACTTGCCTTGGCTTCCACGTGGCGGATGGCGCCAGCAACGGCTCCGGGTGCGTCCCTCGGAACGAAATGCCCTGTGCGAGCTACTAGCACCAGCCCGGCCCCCTTGATGCCAGCGGCAAGACGGGCGGCTTCCGACGGTGGCACCACTACATCCCACGTACCCGTGACCACGGCAGCCGGAACAGCTATAGAGCGCACGGCGTCGCTCAGCCCAGCCACCTCGTCTACCAGGGCACGCTGCTCTACCTGGAATGCCCGCCAAGTCGCGCCACCAATGCCGCCTATCATCGCGGCGTAGCGGTGGTCGGGAAGGCTGGTGGTCACCCAGCGGGCCGAGTCACCCGGGAAACGGCTCGCATGTCGCCTCAGCTGAGGTAACAGGTACCCGAGCGCGAACAGCCCCGCTGCTGCCAGGGCATCGCCCACTCCTGGCGTGGCCAGCACCTTGTCGAAGGCGGTGACACTGTCGGAGCATCCGATCGACGACACGAGCACGACGGCCCTCACCTGCTTCGGGTGGCGTGCTGCCAATAGCAACGCTATCCCCCCTCCGTAGCTGTGTCCCACGATGGTGGCCGGCCCGGTGCGCCTCGAGGTGAGCAGGCCCGCGAGCATCTCGGCGTTCCTGGTCATGCTCACCGCAGCCTGGCCGCTCGCCCCGTAGCCCGGGCGATCGACCGAGAGCACGCGATGGTCATCCTCGATGCGCTCTCTCACGAGATCCCAGTCGCTGCCCAGCCCGGGCTGTCCATGCACCAGCAGCACGACCGGTCCCCGGCCTCTATCGACGAGCCCTTGCACTGCTGTCCTCGCTCTCCTCCCGGTGGCCGCTATCCTCACCTGCCGAGAGATCCAGGCTGCTGGGCCTACCGCAACCCCCGGGCAGGGGACGGGGGCCGGAGACGCCCAGGGTCACTTCTTCATGTCCTGGCATGGCCACTCCTGCCCCAGCTGGTTGCCCCGTTACGCCGCATGCGGGGATCTCGATCAGGAACGTAGAGCCAGACCCCGGCTCCGACTCGACCCGGGTGACACCATTGTGTGCGCGCACCACTGCAGCGACGATCGCGAGGCCCAGACCAGCACCAGCGCCGGTGCGCGCCGTGCTAACACGGTAGAACCGATCGAAGATCCGCCTCTGCTGCTCAACCGTCAGCCCTGGGCCTTCATCGGCAACGCCGACAACTACCATCCCGCGCTCCATGGACACCGTGACGTGGATCGTGGTTCCAGCCGGGGTGTGGACAGATGCATTGCGCAGCAGGTTGGCCACCGCCTGATGGAGCCTTCCTTCGTCACCTCTCACCCAGCACAGCGCGACGGTATCCAGGGTGAACGTGTGACCTGGGTCGGCAACCTTCGCTCCCTCGACGGCCTCGGCGACGAGGACCGTCATATCGAGCGGCGCCAGCTGAAGCGGTCGGCCCTGGTCCAGGCGGGCCAGCAGCAGCAGGTCGTCGACGAGCACGCCCATCCGCACCGCTTCGCGCTCGATTCGCTCTGCTGCTCGCAGCCGGCTCTCCTCGTCATCGAACGCGCCCTTGCGGAGCAGTTCCGCATAGCCCCTGATGGAGGTGAGAGGAGTCCGTAACTCATGAGACGCGTCAGCAACGAACCTGCGCAGCCGCCCCTCCGATGCCGTCCTTTCCTGGAAGGCCGCCTCGATCTGGCTCAGCATGCCGTTCAGCGCGGTGCCGAGGCGCCCTACCTCGCTGCGCTCGTCAGTGAGCCCGATGCGGCGGGAGAGGTCGCCTCGGGCTATGGCCCCGGCGGTGTCTGCCATCTCGTCGAGCGGCCGGAGCCCGAGCCTGACGGTCCACAACGTCAACGCGACGAGAGCCAGGACGACGACTAGGGAAACCAGCAGCTCCACATGAACCAGCGATGACACAGTCTGGTTGACCGGTCCAAGTGCCATGAGGGTGACCAGCGTGCCACCAGGAAGTGCCAGCGCCTGGGCCCTGTAGTGAAGGCCTCGCATCCCCCTCGCCTTTACCTCGAATGCAGGACGGTCCGGGTGATAGACGCCATGGGTGGAGCCGAAGTGGTGAGGGCTCGGCAGTGGCTGAACCGGCAGCCTCGCGGGGAGGATGGGGGGTGGATCCTCGGCATCACGTGAACCCGAAGGTCTCTGGTAGACCACTGAGCCGTTGGCATCGATCACCTCGACGTAGACGTCTGGGCTGAGCCGGGCGTCGAGGATGGCGGGGTCGAGATGCGCGCCGCGTCCTGTCTTGTAAACGCCCAGGCCGTTCCTCCCACGGCTTGGCAGGTCGGCACCTGCCGGCTGCCCGATTCCTATGCCTGACGGCTGCTGGCTCTCCGCTCCCCCGGGTCCTGCAAGCTCTGTCAGCCATAGGGACGGGTCATGAAGAGCCAGCGAGTCGCCGGCATGCACGTCGCGCGCATAGGTCGACACCACGTAGGCGTACGTCTGGTCCTCGGCGATGTCGATCTGTTCGTCGAGACGGCCCAGAAGGAACGACCGCAGGGACGAGTACGTGACGACATCCGTCGCGAGCACGCCTGCCACGAGCAGGATGAGCATCCCTATCACGAGGCGGCGGCGCAACGACATACCGAAGTCTCCCTAAGGGGATGCGACGTTCAGGCGAAGGCTGTAGCCGACGCCACGGATCGTGTGGATCAGCGGGGGATCGAAGCAGTCCACCTTCTTGCGCAGATAGCTGATGTATGTCTCGACGATCCCTGGGTCTCCATCGAAGCCGAGGTCCCAGACGTGATCGAGGATCTCCGTCTTGGAGAGGACTCTACGTGAATTTGCCAGGAGGTACTGCAGTAGGTTGAACTCCGTGGCCGTAAGCTCGATCAGCTGGCCCTGCCTCCAGACCTCGTGCGTCTCCTCGTCCATCGTGAGATCGCTGAAGTGGAGCCGGGTCCCACGGGTGCCTGCAATGCCAGGCGACGTCCGGCGCAGCACAGCATGGATGCGCGCCACCAGTTCGTCCAGGCTGAACGGCTTGGTGACGTAGTCGTCTCCTCCCCTATGCAACCCGCTGACCTTGTCCTCGGTTGAATCGCGGGCAGTCAGGAACATCACAGGGGTGCTCACGCCGCGCTCGCGTAGCCTGTGGCAGACTTCGGTTCCCTCTATGTCGGGCAGCATTACGTCGAGAAGCATCAGGTCGTACCCTTCGCGCTCTGCTACTGCCAGGGCTTCTCGACCCGAGGTAGCCACCTCGACGTCAAAGCCTTCGAACCGCAAGGCAGCACCCAACAGGTCCGTGATATATGGCTCGTCGTCTACGACCAGTATCCGGGCTCTCCCATCCACGCCTATAGCTTCGCAGATCCCACATGGTCGCCCTCTATACGCCTGGTCGAGCGGGCCAGCGCACGCCACAGCCGGCCAATCCCCCACCAGCTGACCAGAGCGAGGGCCTCGGTGACGATATGGATCGACATCTTCGACTTGCCCTCGACCCGATCCACGAACCGGATCGGAACCTCTACGATGCGCCCATGGTGATTGGCTACACGGTACGCCATCTCGATCTGGAAACCGTACCCGTCGGAGCGCACCGATGCCACATCGACTGCCTTCAGAATCGCGGCGCTGTACACGCGGAACCCCGAAGTCGCGTCCCGCACATGCAGGCCGAGCATTATCGCTGCATAGATGTTTCCACCGAGTGATAACCAGTGCCTGTACCACGACCAGTCCGGAACAGACCCCCCCGGCACGTAGCGGGATCCGATCACCAGATCTGCACCGTCGCAGAGAGGCGCGACCAGAGCCGGTAGGGCATCGGGATCGTGGGACAGATCTGCATCCATCTCCACGAACGCGTCCCATCCCCTCTCGAGTCCCCATGCAAAGCCTGCCCTGTAGGCACTGCCCAGACCCGCCTTACCGGGCCGTCGCAGAACTTCGATACCGCCAAGTTCCTTTCCCACCCGCTCGGCGATATCCGCCGTGGAGTCCGGGCTGCCATCGTCGACGACCAGCACACCGGCGTCGGAGATCGCCTGCCGTATCCGCTGCAGGACGCGCTCGATGTTCTCCGCTTCGTTGTAGGTAGGCAACACGACCAGTACCCGCATGGCAGTGCAGCTTAGATTCTCGGAGCAGTGCGTCCATCATCGGCAAGCGGACCGGTCGCTCTCCAGACCTCCCTCGCCACTACCTGCATCGCACCTGCCGTAGGAATCGCCAGCAGAGCCCCGACCAGCGCCCCGAAGAGCGAGCCCGCGAGGTCACCTATATTGGCGCCGACCAGAACAGCCAGCAGTACGAGCAGCGGGTTGATCCGGACCGTACGGCTCATGACCAGAGGCGACAGGGCATGGTTCTCGATCTGCTGGTACACCAGGAACACCGCCAGGGTCACCACACCGGCTGCCACCGAGTGAAACCCGGCGATCACAACTACCACCACGCCTGCAAGCAAGCCTCCCACCATCGGCAGCAAGTCGACGAGCGCCACCCAGAGGCCGAGCAGGAGAGCGAACGGAACACCCAGGACCAGCAGGTCGACAAATATTACAGAGCCGGCGATAAGGGAGGTGAGCAGGTTTCCAAGCATGTACCCGGTCACCGAACGCGATACCTCGGAGGCGACCCGTGTGAGCCAATCCGCGTGGCTCTCGGAGACGAAGCCCAACGCTGCCTTCCGCAGCTTCGGAGCCTCCAGCATGATGAGCAACGACAGCATCGCGATCGTAGCCAGGTCGACGACCGCCGATAGCGTTGCCCTTCCGAAGGATAGAGCGGGCTTCGATAGGCTCTTCGCCGCTGTGGCGAGCTTCGGCGCGTTCTGGCTCACCCATCTCTGTATGTGGTACCGCTCGATCAGGTGGCCGATCCTTCCCTTCCCGTGGGTAGCCTGACTCACGATTCCTGGCAGCTCGTCGGCGAAGTGGGTCACCGCTCGTACAAGCGGGTAGCCGAACAGGAAGGCGAGCCCGCCGAATGCCACCATGCCCGTTACGAATACGAGACCGGCTGCCACGGCTCTCCCAGTGCCACGCCGCTCGATGAAGACCACGGCAGGATCGAGCAGCAGTGCCACGAACGATGCGACCACCACGAGCAGTATCACCTCGCGAAGCTTCACCACCAAGCGCGCCGTGACATAGGTCGTCACCACCACCGCATCTATCACCAAGATCGCACGTAGCGGCACCCCTCTCGCCTGCGATGCCTCCCACAGCTTCTGACGCCGGGTCGGAGCTGCGCCCGTGGCCGACCCAACCGATGTCGGAGCTGCGGTCGGGGCCGACGAGGAAGATCTCTCGCCCAAGCTCAAGCCGTCGGCGCTGTCGGCAGTACCAGCACCGATCCCCTGTTCCGGCACCTCTTCCATTGCCTCGGAGGACATCTCCAAAGCATTGCAGGTCCCGACCCCCGTGACGTGGAAGCATGAGGGGATGACCGAGCCTGAGCACCAGCGCCGCCGGCCGCGTCTGCGTAAGGAGGTCCGCTGGGGCATCACCGCATTCGTGCTGGTGCTGATACTCGAGTACCTGGTGCTCCCTGAACTGGCGGGGTTCGGTCACTCCCTTCACCTGCTGTCGAAGGTGAACGTGGCCTACCTTGTCATAGGGACCGCTCTCGAGGCGGCCTCGCTTGTGGCATACGCTCAACTGACACATACGGTGCTTCCACCCGATGGACCTGGACGCCTCCGTCTGCTCAGGATCGACCTATCGAGCCTGGCTGTAAGCCACATCCTGCCTGGAGGCACAGCACCAGGCACCGGTCTGGCCTACCGTCTGATGACCGAATCAGGCGTCTCGGGCGCCGACGCCGGTTTCGCCCTTGGAACGCAGGGCATAGGGTCCGCTGTCGTGTTGAACGCCATCTTCTGGACGGCCCTCGTCATATCGATCCCACTCAATGGATATAACCCTGTGTACGGCATAGCCGCCGCGGCGGGTGCGCTCCTGCTCGGCGTATTCGCCGGGATCGTGATCCTCCTGACCAAGGGCCGCCATCGAGTCGTGGAGACGGTGCACAATCTCGCCGACAAGCTGCCGTTCCTAGATGCCGACATCCTGTCCCAGCAGGTCCAGAAGGTCGCCGAGCGGTTGAAGGTGCTACTCGGCCAACGACAGCTGCTTGTCAAAGCCGTCCTCTGGGCTGCCGCGAACTGGCTGCTGGATGCATCATCTCTATGGATCTTCGTCGAGGCCTTCGGGCACCTGGTGCCGCCGGTGGACCTCCTGGTTGCATACGGACTTGCCAACGTGCTGGCGTTCATCCCCGTAACACCTGGCGGTCTCGGGGTCGTGGAGGGAGTCCTCATCACGACGTTGGCGGGCTTCGGCGTACCCAAAGGCATCGCCATTCTCGGAGTCCTGGCATACCGCTTGTTCAACTTCTGGTTGCCCATTCCAGTCGGTGGGGCCGCATATCTCTCTTTACGCCTCGGCCGGCCCGTGCCCGAAGGCTGAGCGCAGCGGACCGGGGAACTGGCCGGCTCGTACCCGCGAGGATGCCAGGCCCTTCACCGCGCCGGCCGCTTCAGCCGAGATGGGCCGTACCAAGGGAGTCGGGCTCGCGACGGCGCCGTGCACGGTCGAGAGCGCGCTGCTCGAGTTCGCGCTGCACGCTCACTCCTTTCAAGCGTGCGACACGGCTCCAGGATCCCCCCGCTCCGAGCTCCCATGCGTTGCAATCGTCGGCCAGGTTCAAGTCAAGTATCTCGACGAGCCTTGCCTGGAGCTCCGGGTCGTCGACAGGTACCAGCACCTCTACGCGGCGGTCCAGGTTGCGCTCCATCAGGTCAGCCGATCCGATCAGGATCGTCATAGAGCGCCCACCCACCCCACCGAACCGGTATATGCGTGAATGCTCGAGAAACCGCCCTACGATCGACCGCACGCTGATCGTCTCGGAGAGCCCTGGGACCCCGGGGCGCAAGCAACATACCCCCCTCACTACGAGATCGATCGGCACTCCCGCGCTCGATGCACGGTACAGCGAGTCGATCACGGCGGGATCGGTGAGTCCGTTGACCTTGATGACGATCCGGCCAGCAGCTCCGGCGCGCGCCTCGGCATCTATGAGGTCCATAACTCGCCGCCGCAGCGCGGCTGGTGCCACTACCAATCTCTCGTAACGCGCGTGACGGCTATAGCCAGTCAGTGCATTGAACAGGTCCCCGACTTCCGCCCCGAGGACGGGGTCTGCGGTGAGGAGCCCGAGATCCTCGTACTGCCGCGCTGTGCGGGGATTGTAGTTCCCCGTCCCTATGTGGCAATAGCGCCGGATGCCGTCCTCCTCGCGCCTGACCACGAGGGCGACCTTGCCATGCGTCTTCAGCCCGACCAGCCCGTACACGACATGGACACCCGCCTCCTCCAGAGCTCGCGCCCAGAGGATGTTGTTCTGTTCGTCGAACCGGGCCTTCAGCTCTACCACGGCTGCGACCTGCTTGCCCGATTCTGCCGCCTCGATCAGCGAACCCACGACCGACGAGTCTCCCGAGGTGCGATAGAGCGTCTGCTTGATGGCTAGCACGTCTGGGTCCGCCGCTGCCTGCGCCAGAAAACTCTCGACAGAGGTGGCAAACGAGTCATAGGGATGATGCACCAGCACGTCCCGGTCACGCAGCACCGCGAACAGATCTGCGGGCTGGTTGCCGGCATCCGCCAGGGGCGAGGGCGTCATCGGCGTCCACACCTCCTCGTGGAGGTCTGGCCTGTCCAGGGCGTAGACGGACCACAGCCCACCCAGACCCAACGGCGCCCGCTCCTCGTAGAGGTCCTCTTGGCCAAGGTCCAGCTCACCTAGCAGCATCTCAGCGACAGCCGTTGACGTGCCAGAGGCCACTTCCAGTCGAACCGCTCGGCCGAAGCGTCGCCGTCGCAGCTCGAGCTCGACAGCCACCAGCAGGTCGTCCGCCTCGTCCTCTTCGATGGCAAGGTCGGCATTCCTCGTTACGCGGAACATGTGGTGCGTTCCGATTGACATCTCCGGGAACAGCGTCCCGAGATGGGCGGCTATCACCTGTTCGAGAGGAACGAAACGTTCCCCGTCGGGAAGGAAGACGAACCTGGGCAGGAGGGGCGGTACCTTAACGCGGGCCACCCGCTCCTCGCCAGTCGCTGGATCTCCGACATGGACGATCAAGTTGAGCGAGAGGTTAGAAATATATGGGAAAGGGTGACCCGGATCGACTGACAGCGGCGTTAGGACCGGAAAGATCTGGCGCTGGAAAACGTCCAGGAGGAAGGCTCTGTCCTCTCCGGTAAGGGATTCCCAATCGCTCATGCGGACACCCTTCGCGGCAAGGGCCCGGGTCACGTGGTCGGTGAACACGACGCCCTGGCGTTCCACGAGCTCGACGACGCGGTCATGGACTGCCGCCAGCGTCTCGCCTGGACGCGACCCATCGGCTGAGCGCGTCCGCAATCCCGCGTCTACCTGCTCCTTCAGCCCCGCGACCCTCACCTGGAAGAACTCATCGAGACCCTCGGCGAAGATAGCCAGGAACTTAACACGCTCCAGGACGGGCAGGGAGTCGTCGGACGCGAGGTCGAGAAGGCGGGATCCGAAGTCAAGCCACGACAGCTCACGGTTGGAGAACCTCGCCGGACCGAAGCGCTCTGGCCCGGTCTCCCCGGAGGATCCTGGCGCACCAGCCGCCAGGAGCACCGCATCACTGCCAGCCGGCTCAAGCATGCCCTCTGGCATTGCAGAACCGATGCCTTGCGACGTCACAGGATCGAGACTACCAAAGCAGGCTGGGCATTCCTCGGCTGTTCCCAGGATACCGGAATCCCGCAGTCCCGATGCACGACCTTCCATCAGCCGACCCGACTAGGATCTTTCCGGTGTCGCCGGCAATGCTCAGCCTCCTCAGGGGCCCCGACACCCGGCAGCCGGGACCGAAGCCCCTGCGGCGGACGGAACTTGGCCTGCTGCTGCTCGCGTGCCTGATCGTGGTTGCCGCGTACGTGCTCGCCTCGCTCGGCCTCTCGGCCCGGGTTCCCGCCAACCTCGGGGCTTTCCTGGGTGTGGTCATAGGGCTCATGCTTCTCGCACACGTAGCCAACCGGCTGCTCGCCCCTGACGCGAACGCTGTCATGCTGCCGATAGTCGCTCTGCTAAACGGGCTTGGCTACGTGATGATCGCTCGACTCGACCCCCATGAAGCCCGCCTCCAGGCTGGATGGACCGCGGTCGGCGTTATCGCCTACGTGGTCACGCTCGCCGTGCTGCGAAGATCTCGCGACCTCGACCGATACAGGTATCTCCTCCTCCTCGCGGGAGTAGGCCTCCTTCTGTCACCTCTCATACCGAAGATTGGCGAGGACATCAACGGAGCACGGCTATGGGTACGCGTGGGGCCCATAAGTGGCCAGCCCGTGGAGCTGGCCAAGCTCGCGCTGTGCATCTTCTTCGCCTCGTACTTCATCGAGAAGCGAGAGCTGTTGACCGTTCCGACGCTGCGAGTGGGCAACCGGCTGATCTTCGACCCACGGGCTCTCGGGCCGATCATCGTCGCATGGGGATTTGCCATGCTCTTGCTCGCGGCTGAGCACGACATCGGATTCGCGCTGCTCATATTCGTGCTGTTCGTCGTAATGCTGTGGGTCTCCACCGGTCGCGCCGTGTGGGTCGTGATCGGTCTCGCCATGTTTGCCATCGGGACCTTCGTCGGAAGCCACCTCTTTCCCCAGGTCAACGAGCGGATCGCCATATGGCTCAACCCCTGGCCCTACGCCCAGGGCAATTCGTACCAGCTTGTGCAAGGGCTGTTCGCCTTCGGCGCGGGTGGGCTCGGCGGCACCGGCCTAGGTCTCGGCCATCCCCACTTCATCCCCTACGTGAGCACCGATTTCATCTTCGCGGCTTTCGGAGAGGAGATGGGGCTGCTCGGAACCAGCGTGATAGTCGTAGCATTCCTGCTGTTCGTCGGAGCAGGCCTGCGCATAGCTCAACGCGCTCGCTCGGACTTCGCGAAGCTGACTGCAGTAGGGCTGACAACCATACTGGGAATGCAGGCGTTCTTCATCATGGCGGGAATCATCCGGGTGCTTCCACTGACCGGCATGGTCCTGCCATTCATGGCATACGGGGGATCGTCCCTCGTGGCCAACTACATCCTCGTCGCATTGCTGATGCGGATCTCCGACGAGGGGTCGAGACGTCCCGTGACAGCCCAGGCGACAGCAAGCCCCCTCCCCGACGTCACCGAGGTGAGCCCGGCGCTGTGACCACCGGGTCGTCGAACACCCCATCCGCCACCAGCACCGGCGTAGGCAGACGCTTGCGGAGCACGAGTGCAAGCCCGTCGGAGGGTCGGCACTCGATTACCTTCCGGCCACGAGGCCCCATCGTCTCGAGCTCAGCGTAGAACACCCGGCCATGACGCTCCGTGATCCGCATGGCTTCCACGACCACATCGTGCATCGCAAGGAGGTCATTCATCAGTGCATGAGTAAGAGGTCGCGGCGTCGACAATCCCTGCCACGCATACGCGATGGCCGTTCCTTCGGCGAAGCCAACCGGTATGCGCAGCTCACGCCATGGCGCGACCGCCTCGTGCAGGATCACCTCGGGATGCACGCCTGGAAGCTCCAGACGCACACCCGCGACGACGACCAGGCGCCACGCCTCAGAGGCGGGATGCTCCTCGGGGGGTAGAGCACTCACCAGGCGCTCAACGCTGGTGGCGCATGTAGACGGACATGGCTATACCAACCGACGAGAAGAATGCCAGGGTGGCAGATCCGCCATAGCTCATGAACGGCAGCGGGATCCCGGCTATCGGCATGATGCCCATCGTCATGCCTACGTTCTCGAAAACGCTGAACGCGAGCAGCGCGAACACCCCCGTCGCGAGGAGGCGACCGAACGGGTCGCGTGCCACCTGCGCTGCGCGAAGCACCCGCCATACCACGAGGCCGAGGAGGAACAGGATGGTCGCTGCTCCCACGAAGCCAAGTTGCTCGCCCACCGCCGAGAATATGAAGTCCGTCTGCTCCGAGGGCACATAGGCCAGATTGGTCTGCGCCCCTTTGAACAGGCCTGTGCCCCACACCCCACCGGAGCCTATCGCCGCCTTGGACTGGTACAGGTTGTAGCTGCCTTTCTGGATCGAGTCGTTCTGGTTCAGAAAGCCCGTGAGGCGCTGGAGCTGGTATGGCTTGAGCAATCCAAGATGGATTATTGCGAATACCGACAGGACGCCGAGAAGCACGAGCAGCAGCAGATAGCGGTTGGGGATACCCGCCACCACGAGCGTCACGAACAGGACCACACCCATGACGATCCCACTTCCAAGATCAGGCTGCTTGATAACGAGAAGGATCGGAACAGAGGCTATGGCCAGGACCTTTACCACCTGGGCGGGACCCAGGCCTTCGGGGTAACGCGAGCAGATCGCAGCTACGAACACCACGATCACTATGCCGCCGAACGCGGAAGGCTGGATCTGTATGGGTCCGAGCTGGAACCAGCGTGTAGCGCCGAGCGCCCTCGAGCCCAGAGGGGTGAACATCGCGAGTAGCGCCAGAACCAGCCCGCCGTAAAGCGCCCAGCTCGCGTGTTCGAGCCACCTGTAGTCGCTGAAGGCGATCGCAACCATCACAATAGTTCCCAGAAGCACGAAGGCTGCCTGGCGCTCGAGGTAGTAGTGCGGGTTGATACCTGCAGCCACCAGCTTCGCTCGTGTGGCCGAGTACACCATCACGACCCCGACGACGGCAACGAGTATGGTGCTGAGGCCCAGCACGAAGTCGACACGCCTGGCAGGCACATGTGTCGGTGCGGGATGTCGATCGAGGGTAGTGCTCACCGGATGCTCCGAACGACAAGGTTACCGGTCACCAGGCTAGCTCCGTGGCCGGTGTCTCGCGTGGTGCACTTCAGCCCGCGCCTACCGCTGCTGCGGCGGCTTCCCACATCGCCCCCAGCGGTGCCTGAAGGCCCGTCCACCGCTCGATGGCCAACGCCGCCTGGTGCACCAGCATCCCCACCCCACTCATGGTTCGAGCACCACGGCGGTTTGCCGCGTCGATCAACGCGGTTGTGACGGGGTGATACACCAGGTCCACCACCAGCTGGCCCGGCCCCAGCAACTCCGGCTCGATGACCAGCCTGCCAGCTGACTCGGTCCCTGCCATGCCAACCGACGTAGCCTGGACGACCAGGTCCGCTCCAAGGGCATCCGAGGCCCGCCCCACCCTGCCAGCAGGCCCCGCGATCGCAGCCGCCCGTGCGGCTGGTCCGGGGCTCCTGTTGACCACGGCCACGTCTCGCGCTCCTGCGACACCTAGAGCCGCAGCGACAGCGCGCGCCGCCCCACCAGCGCCGAGCACCACACAGCTCTTGCCCATTGGATCGAAGTCGGCCCCGTGCGCAAGCGCCTCGATGAACCCCGGGCCATCGGTGGTATCGCCCTCGAGCACTCCCGAGTCGTTCGTTATGCAGTTGACCGACCCGAGCGCCTTTGCGAGCGGGGAGATCCGGTCGAGCAGGGCCATGACGGATTCCTTGTGCGGCATGGTCACCGATACCCCGCGTATCTTGAGCCCGCGTATTCCCGATACGGCATCGCCTAGCGCGCTGGGTCCGACCTCGAACCCGAGCGACACCCAGTCGAGGCCCAGAGCCTCGAAAGCCGCCTGGTGCAGAAGCGGCGAGAGGGAGTGTGCAATGGGATTTCCGATAACACCGACAACGACGGTGCTGGCAGAGGGCCACTTAGGTGCCTGGTGCATCCGCTCAGCCAAGACCTCTGGAACGAGCCAGCGCCTCGTTGGCGAGCTGACCTGAGAACGTATCGGAGAAAGCCTCCAGGCCGTTTGCCGATACCACCTCGAAATAGAGCCAAGATCCAACCGCTGGGTGAAGCGCTGCCTCGATCGAGGCTCGAGAAGGAAAGCAGATCGGGGTCGGGGTAAGCCCAGCGTGAAGGTAGGTATTGTAAGGGCTTGGAATGCTCCGGTCGGACGCAGGAACGGGACCGCCATCTTGACCAAGGCTGTACAGGACCGTCGAATCCATCTGGAGCGGCATCCCCCGTGCAAGACGATTGTATATAACACGTGCCACGCGAGCGAGGTTAGGGGGGTACACGCCTTCCTTCTGGACGATGGAAGCTATCGTCACCGCCTGATATGGCGTCACTCCGAGCGCGGCAGCGCCCGGTCCTATCTTGAGGGTCGCAGCCTCCGCATCGAACCTGTCCACCATCTGGTCCAGCAGGGTCTTGTCTGTCTCTCCAGGCATGATCTGGTAGGTGCCGGCTGCAAGGAGTCCCTCGAGGCTCTTGGAACCTGGCGGATCGAAGGGCGACTGGACCGACCCGGATGTTGCAAGAGCCAGGAAGACCGATTCGTCAAGGCCCGGGATCTCGCCCACGCGGCGCGCGGCCTCGGCAACGGTGAATCCAGGCGGGATGTCGAGCGCATACACGTCGGGGCCTTGCCCTAGACGCCGCCTCAACGTCGCAAACGGCTGACGCACATGGACCAGGTACTCCCCCGGCTGGACGATCGGTGTCCCGTGCAGCAGCAGGTAGAGGCGAAAAGCCAATGTCGAAGTGATTACCCCATCCTTGGCCAGGCCGGCGGCGACCTGGTCAACCGACTCCCCGGAAGCAATATCGACCACCATAGCTCGCCCCTCGTGGCCAGGTGATGCCGCATGCTCGTACCAGCTCACAGCCCACGCAGCCACCCCGGCCAGCAGCACCACACCGAGCCCGAAACCCACGAGCAGCCATCGCCAATGCCCAAGCCATCCAGTTCGGGACTCGCCGTGCCTCCTCTGGCGGCCTGGTGCCCCTGGTCTACCCGGCAGCCCAGCTCCCTCCCCAGCCGATGGCAGTCCCGCGGCCTCCTCGGGCTCGCAGGCGGGTGGTGAACCCATTCCGTCCGCGGCCCCGAGCACCAACGGCCTATCGTCGGACGTCATCGTAAGCCGACTCGGGTATCGAGCCAGGTCTGCAGCATGGTCGCCGCCGCAGCCTGGTCTATCACCTTCCTACGAGAAGAGGCAGGCCTTCCGGCCTGCATCATCGCCGTGTTCGCCCGGACCGTCGTGAGCCGCTCGTCGCAGGTCTCGACCGCCACGCCAAGGGGCTCCACCAGCCGGCGCAGAGCTACCACCACCCGCAGCGCATCCTCGGCTGCCTGGCCTATCCCGCCATCCAATGTAAGAGGAAGCCCTATCACCAGGTAGCCCGCCCGCTCTTCGCCCACTATGTCTACAATGCAGCCCAGATCCGCAGCCTCATTGCCGGTGGCATCTATCGTGCACAGCGGAGATGCCAGGATCCCTGCGGAGTCCGACACGGCAATTCCTATACGGCGCGCACCCAGATCCACACCCACCGCCCGGGTCCCGGGAGGATTAGGAGCCGGTGCCAACTACAGGCCCACCTTCGGCAGGCGCAGGTTCGACTGGCCCACCTTCGGCAGGCGCAGGTTCGACTGGCCCAGGTTCGGCAGGTCAGCCATGGCTATCTTCCCTGCACGAGGCGAGCCGCCTCGGCTAGCGCCTCATCTATCCCGGCTACATTGCGGCCACCCGAGATGGCAAGCTCCCGAGATCCCCCACCTCCACCCCCGAGCAGTCCGGCCAGAGCCCTGGCAACCTCCTGGGCGTCGAGCGGTGAGGAGGCCGCAACAGCCAGCGCAGCGCGCGATCCGTCGGGGGTTCCGGCTATCACCACTGCCCGGAGGCCACCAGTTGCGATCGCCGCCTTGGCCAGAGCACGAAGCTCGTCGGACGACAGGCCGTCCCGACGGGCAACCACAGCGCCCGCATCGGCAGCAGAGACGAGCCCTGTAACCAGGTCATCGACTCGACCCGCGCGCAGCTTCGCCAGCTCCTTGTCAGACTCTCGCTTCTCGGCAATCAGGCGGTCGAGTGCCTCGATCACCCCGGCAGGCTCCACCCGTAAAAGACGCGAGGCCTCGACGATCGAACGGCTGCGCCGGCCGAGCAACTCCAACGAAGCCTCGCCAGTGGTCGCCTCGATCCTCCTCGTCCCCGATCCGATGGAGGATTCCGACAGCACTGCTATGGGACCTATCATCCCAAGCGCGTCCACATGGGTACCACCACACAGCTCGCGCGAGTGGGATCCCGCCTCGACTACCCGCACCACCTCGCCGTACTTGTCCCCGAAAAATGCAAGCGCTCCCATGGCCTCCGCATCGGCTCTCGCTGCTTCGGTGACGTTGACCCTGGCGTCGGAGAGGACGTCGGAGTTGGCGATGCGGAGGATCTCGTCGAGCTCCTCGGTGCGCACGGCGGCATGGTGGGAGAAGTCGAAGCGCAGGCGGTCGGGTGCCACGAGGGATCCTTGCTGGCGCACATGGTCCCCGAGAACCATCCGGAGTGCAGCATGGAGCAGGTGCGTCCCGGTGTGGTTGCGCCTGGTTGCCTCTCGGCGGGTAGCGTCTATGACGGCCAGCGCGTCCTGGCCGACGTGGATCTCTCCGGAGACGCGCGCCCGATGGACAATCAGGCCCGGCAGGGCATTGAAGGTATCGGTCACCTCGGCCCTACCAGTCTCGGTTGTTATGACCCCCGTGTCTCCTACCTGCCCTCCAGACTCCGCATAGAAGGGGGTCACGCCAAGGACGAGCTCGACATCGTGGGGGTCGCCTCCCGCGAGCACCGCCACCACGCTCGTAGCGCACTGGTAATCCTCATAGCCGACGAAGCGGGACGGGCCGGCACTTTCGATGACGGCTCGATAGGTATCGTCCCCGGCAGCCTTCCGTGCGTTACGGGCAGCCTCACGAGCCCGGTGACGCTGGGACGACATGGCGATCTCGAAACCTTCCATGTCGACCTCGGCTCCTGCGTCCCGAGCGAGCTCAACGGTCAGCTCGACTGGGAAGCCGTAGGTGTCGTGAAGTCGGAAAGCGACTTCCCCCGGCAAGACGCCATCCACTCCGGCAAGCTCCTGGTCGAGGATTGCAGAGCCAGATTGCAAAGTACGGAG
>JAJZJN010000038.1 GCA_021851165.1 Actinomycetes bacterium | reverse complement strand
AACCGCGCCCGCAACCAACGCCCGCCCCCCGGGCCACCATGAGGTGCCCTACGCCCATGCCCGAGATCACCGCCCAGGTGCCTGCCAGGATGCAAGCAAGCGCGCAGGTCCGAGGCGCTCATCGCTGTCTCAGCCGCCGGCGCACTCCCCGATGCCTACGTCGGCCACGTAGGGCCCCGTTTCCCCGAAGTCGACATAGAACTCCGGGGCCGTTTCGGGTGCCGGGAAGTCGTCCAGGTGGGCAAGCTCCGCGCCGATGCCCTTGGCCCCTCCGTTGCGGGCTAGCCAGCTGGGGAAATCTTCAGCGGGCCTTCGCTCCTCGGCGAAGCGTCCTACGACGCTCACCACTGCTTCGGGTACGGCTCTGGCTGGCAGGCGCAGCGCTTTGGTGGCGAAGACGATGCCCGCCTCATCCGTTGCCCCGAGGTGTCCGCCCAGGAACATCTGATAGCCCGGAGCAGCTCTGCCATGTGCGCGGCGTTCTGCTCCGCAGAAGCCGATGTCGGCGATGTGGTGTTGGCCGCAGGAGTTGGTGCAACCGGAGATGTTCACCCGCACACCCCCGACGTCGGCAAGCCCCGCTTGCTCCAGGGCTTCGCCCACCGCCGCGGCTAGGCCTCTGCTCTGGGTGACGGCCAGGTTGCAGGTATCGGCACCCGGGCAGCTCACTACGTCTCTGGCGAGCTCGGCGCCTGGTTCGGCCATCCCGAGCGCGAGGAGGCGGTCGTAGAGGCGGGGCAGGTCTTCCTCGGCTAGTCCTCGGAAGACCAGGTTCTGTCGGTTGGTAACCCGCACCTCGGCTTGTAGATCGCGCTGGAGGGTTGCCAGGTCGTGGAACTGCGAGGCAGTGATGTCGCCGAGGCGGCACCACGCGTTGGCCGAAACGGTGCCTTTGGTCACACCGCGCACGACATTGGAAGTGGTCCAACGCTCGTAGGGAGTTTGGGCGCGCGTGGCCCCCAGGGAGACGCGGACCCCCCCGGGCCCGCTGCCCGGAGGCCCGTTCCGGGTGGCCCACCCGCTACGGGTCGGGAAACCGGTATCTCCCTCCCTCAGGCCATCCTCGGCGGCCCCGGCAGGGTCGTCGCCCGCCCTACTAACCGGCTCGGGGAGTCCCTCCACCCAGGTAACCGAGGCGACCAAGAGCTTTCTCTCATGGAGCACACGCCGGCGGAGCTCATCTATGCCTAAGGTGTCAACGAGCCACTTCATGCGTGCCCGAAGCTTGTTTTCACGGTTTCCGTAGTGGTCGAAAGTACGGAGTACCGCCTCGATGGTGGGGATAAGCGCCTCGCGTTCGGTGAACTCCTCGATGCTCTGGGCTGGATGAGGGTTTGCCCCAAGCCCTCCTGCAACGAGAACTCTGAATCCGCGCTCGACGGTGCCATCCGGGTGGTGCCTGATCGTAGCCACCACGCCGATATCGTTGAAAGCAGCCTGGCCGCAATCCGTGGAGCATCCGGAGAAGTTGATTTTGAACTTCCGGGGTAGGCGCTGCGCGTAGGCATGTCGGAGGAGGTGACGGAACGTCGCTTCTGCCCAGGGGGTCACGTCGAGCACCTCGAAGGGGCAGGCTCCTGCGAGGTGGCAAGCGGCGACGTTACGGACAGTGTCGCCGCATGCCTCCCGTGTAGTGAGACCAACGGCGTCGAATCGGCGGAGCAGCTCGGGGGTGCGTCTCAGCGGTACGTAGTGGAACTGCATGTTCTGGCGGGTGGTGATGTGCCCCCAGCCGCGCGAGAAGCTCTCCGCCACCTCACCCAGGAGGTCCAGCTGCTCGGGGTTGAGCGCACCGTAGGGGATCTTGACTCGGACCATCATGGCCTCACCTCCCTGCCGCTGGCTGTATATGCCGTTGTTCAGGCGGATGATGCGGAAGCGGTCGTCATCGATCTCCCCGCGAAGATGCTGAGAGAGGAAGCGTTCATAGCTCTCGATATCGCGGGCCGCAGCCGGGGAGCTGTAGGTGGGCCGGTCGCGTGTGGCCTGGGCGTCTGGGTTGGCGATGGTGGCAGTTCCGGTGGCCATCTCGAAACTCTATAAAAGATGATCTAGAAAGTCAACATTATCTTCGTTACGCTTCGGTCTCCTGCTTTGCAGCAGATCGCCACCCCTCCCGGTTTGGCCCTGGTAGCGAGCGCGAATAGGGACTCTCGGCCCTCCGGGTATGTGACGAAGGTCCCTTATCGGCGACAACGAGTTACTTCATGCTGGACGGAGTGTCTCAGTAGAAACACTGCAGTACAAACACCGATCATCAGGAGGAGAGGGCGACGATGGCAGTCACGCTCGACGTTGAGCAGGGCGAAGGCGCAGAGCCGGGGAGGCCCGCGGGAGTATCGAGCGGGTTGCCGGTCAACCCCATTGCGACGGCAGTTCACCTTCGTCCTAGGAGGATCGAAGGGGCCGCCGAGCATTTCGCGGCCACAGATCCACATCTCGACGTGACGGCGCGTTTCCCAAGGCTCGCCCGTCTAGCGAAGCACCGGCGGTTCCAGTTCATGCTGATACTGCCGAACCAGCTCATCTTCTGGATCGTGATCTTCGTGGGGATCATGGGGGCCACGAACCCCGGTCGCAACTTCGCCACGGCCATCACCTGGTACATCTGGTTCTGCCTGGTATTCGTGCTGATGGTGGCAGTAGGCAGAGGCTGGTGTGCGATGTGCCCCTTCGGCGGGTTCGGCGAATGGATACAGCGGCGCACCTTCTGGCGCCGAACGACGAAACGCCTCGGGCTCGGCTGGAAGCTCCCGGAGTCGTGGGCCGGTCACGGCCTGCTGATCTCGCTTGGGGTATTTGTCGGACTGACCTGGATCGAGGAGTTCTTCAACATCGCCGGCCCTGGGACGCCGGCTGCCACCAGCATCATGGTGATCGGCATCGTGGCAAGTGCGTTGCTCGTATTCATGCTCTTCGAGCGGCGCACCTTCTGCCGCTATATCTGCCCGCTCAGCTCCTTGATCGGGACCGTGGGGGCGATGGGCTCGGTGGCAGGATTCCGCACCCGTGATAGGCAGCAATGCCTGTCATGCCCGACTAAGGACTGCATGCGCGGCGGTGAGGAGGGCTACGGGTGTCCCTGGTACACCTGGCCGGGTAGCGCTGACTCGAACCTCTTGTGCGGCATCTGCAGCGAGTGCTACAAGGCCTGCCCATACGACAATGTGGGACTCTTCGTCCAGAAGCCCCTCACGTCGGTAGTAGCACCGGTGCGGAGGCGGTACGACGTGGCCATAGCCGTCCTCGTGCTGTGGGGGCTGGTCATCTTCCAGCAGGTGAACGCTCTGAACTGGTATGCATCCTTGGATGGGTGGCTCAACAGGGCTACGGGCATGGCATATCCCAATCCCATCGACTACATCGGGATCATCGCCCTGGTGGCTGCAGCGACAGCCGGTGTGGTGGCGCTGATCCGGGTGATCGGCGGCGGGGCCAGGCGCAGTACGGCGCCCGATGCAGCTGGCGGCAGCACCGTGGCTTCCAAGGGAGGCCTGCGTGCCTGGCTCATGCCGGTGTCCTACGGCCTGATCCCGGTGGTGGGTGCCGACTACCTGGCGCGCCAGCTACCGAAGTTCTTCAAGCACGCACCACGGGTGGTGTCGGCCGTCGCCGGTCCGTTCGGTTTCCATCCTGGCCTCTATAACACCCGGCTGGCCGGAAACGGTGCGATCGTGGCCGTGCAGGTCGGGGTGATGGCGCTCGGCACCGTCGTTGCACTTTGGACGATGTGGAAGACCGTGGGTCGCGACGTGCTCGCCGGTGGTCTCGGCACCAGGCCTGCTGTGGTACGGATCGCGGCCACTGGATTGGTGCTTGCCTGTGGTATTGCAGCAGCGGTCCTCTACGTGGCGATGCACGCGGCATCGTGACGGGATCGGGCGAACGGGATCGGTTAGATGGGATATCGAGAAGTGGCTTGTGCAATCAGCAGCCGGCAAGGAGCGGAGGGACGATGACGGTCATGGAACGTGAGACCACCGGGCTGATGGAGCGTCCTCATGTTGAGGTGATACAGGAGCGCTGCGCCGGATGCGAGGAGTGTGTGGTTCGCTGTCCGGCAGAGGCCCTGGCAATCGACCCGTCCAACTGGGTAGCGCTGGCTGACGACAGCCTCTGCGTGGGATGCCGGCAATGTGTGAGGACCTGCCCCTTCTCGGCCATCACGGTCGAGGGGCCTGTCCTGGTCGACCCGCCGCTGCCACATGGGCACTACCGTCCCACCGCGGTGCTCGGGGACACCTCGGAGACGAGGCTTGGATTTACGAGCTGGGATGCCGCGGTGGCCGAGGCCGAGCGGTGCCTGAGCTGTCCGGATCCGACGTGCGTACGCGGATGCCCCGCTCATAACGACATCCCCGCCTTCGTCGCTGCAGTTGCCCGGAGGGATCTCGCGTCGGCTCACGACATCATACGACGCACTTCGGTCTTGCCTGATATCTGCTCCAGGGTGTGCGATCAGAGGGTCCAGTGCGAAGGTGCGTGCACGTGGTCGCTGGCGGGCGGGGCACCGGTGGCGATCGGCGCGCTCGAGCGATTCATATGCGACAACGCCGAGATCCCTGGCGTGGAGCCCAAGGGATCGGCTGGCGAGGGGCTCGATGTATGCGTTATAGGAGCTGGACCCGCTGGTATGGCAGCCGCGTGGGAGCTGATGGCGGCAGGTGCCAAAGTTACGCTGTTCGACAAGGACGAGGAGCCTCTCGGAGTGCTCCGATGGGGTATACCCTCCTACACACTGCCAGATGCAGTCGCATGGAGGCCGTGGCATGCTCTCGAGGCTGCTGGTGCAGTCCTCAATGCCGGTAGCCCGGTGGATCCGGCGCAGGTGGACGGCCTGCTCGAGCGGCACGACGCGGTCGTGCTCGCGACGGGCGCTCCCGAGCCGCTGGTTCTGAGGGTTCCAGGGGCTGAGCTCGATGGCGTCGAGGACGCCACGAGCTTCCTCACTCGCGCGAAGTCTGCACTCGGAGCCGGCGAGTCCCTGGACGACGTAGGCCCTTCGTCGACGGTACTCGTGCTGGGTGCGGGGAACACTGCAATGGACGTGGCACGCAGCGTGCTGCGTCTCGGTGGACAGGCGATCTGCATCGATTGGATGAACGAGCGCTTCGCCTTGGTCCGGCCGGACGAGTTGGCCGAGGCACGCGAGGAGGGCGTGGAGGCCCGGTTCAACCGTTCGCTCCTCGAGATCAAGGGCGAAGCCGGTCAGGTGAAGGAGGCGGTGCTGGTCGATCCCGAGCAGCCCGAGCCCGGTGTACAACCGCGGGTGCTGTCCTCGCAGACAGAGCGCATAGCAGTTGACCGTGTCGTTATGGCGATGGGGTACCGTCCGGATGCGTCGCTGCTTGCTGCGGAGCTGGGCGGTTCGCTTGCCACACGGCGGTTCGATCTGGCCAGAGTCCCCGATCGCTCCTGGTTGGCCAGCGGTATCATGGCTGCACCCAGCATCGGCGGTCGCGCTGGAGTGGGCCAGCTTGCTCTTGGCCGGGAGCAGGCTTACATGGCCTCGGCATGGTCTCCTCGTGCCAGGCTGTGGGCTGTGGGCGATGCCCTGTGCGGACCCTCCACGGTGGTCGAGGCGATGGCTCAGGGGCGCCGCGCCGCGCAGGCTGTGATAGCTGCGCAACCCAAGCGACCCGGGCATCGGTCTGGTGGTATGGCCGGCTACCGAAGAGTGCTCGTCGCCTATGACAGCCGCGGGGGAAATACCCGGAAGGCGGCCGAGACGGTGGCACAACGCCTCGGGCACAGGGGCCCGGCGGTCGATGTGCTGCCGATCACATCGGTTGGACCCGATGAGCTTGCATCGGCAGATCTGCTGGTGCTGGGAACTTGGACCGATGGCATGATCGTTGGGGGAATGGCCCCGGCGCCCTCGACTGTCAAGTGGATGACGGATCTGCCACGCCTCGCAGGAAAGGACGTCGCGGTGTTCTGCACCTACGCGGTCAACGCGGGACGGGCTCCGGCTAGGCTGGCGGCTGCCATGGGTTCCACTGGGGCCAACGTGGTCGCCGATGGATCGGTGAGCAGATGGTCGGTGGAGCAGCAGGCAGCGAGATTTGCCGGTGAGGTCATCGACGCCGTCGAGAAAGCAGGTTCCCCAATGGCAGGTTACCCAGCGTCGGGCTCGGTAGGGGTCGCCAAGGCGCCGAGTGCGGCGGGGGCATCGTGAGTGGGTACGGGGTGATGCCTCTCGGATCGCCCCTGTACGGAAAGGTGGAAGTTCGCTACAGCGATGCTTTGGTTATAGCTGCTGCGTTCGAGCTTCCCGAACGTCCAGCCGAGCTGCCGCCTTCGCTCGAGGGTCGTCCCGGTGGGCTCGGGGTCGTGGTCTTCGCCGACTATCCTGAGTCGACCATCGGACCCTACCGGGAGGTTGTGGTCCTGGTCCCCGGTGTGTTCAACGGTGAGGACGTGGCGTTCTGTCCGCGCATCTACGTGACTACCGACGTGGCTTTGTGCCAGGGACGGGAGATCTGGGGATTTCCGAAGAAGATGGCTGATATCGAGGTGACCGCCACGCTAGGCGGAGCGGTGTCGGCTCGCCTTTCCAGGGATGGTCAGGTGTTGTGCAGCATCGAGGGTGAAGTGGCGGATCCGCTTGACACCGCTTCTGCTAGCTCGATGCTCGATACTCGCGTTGTCAACCACAAAGTGGTCCCGGCTGTGGACGGCAGAGGTCTAGACGTCGATCTGCTGAGCGCCGTCGAGATCAGTGCCGAGGTCCACGAGGCGTTCGCTTCGTCGGCGGTGCTGCGATGTGCGGGGGAGGTCGCAGAAGTGACTGGCGAGGAGCGCTCGGCGATGGTGATGGCCGCACGCTGCGACATGCTCCTGCCTGCCGGGGTGGTTCTCGAGCGTTTCGCTTCCGTGGCGGTTGGATCCGAAGAGATGTGATCGTGACCTTCGGCCCTGTCGCTCCGAGCGAGGATGTGGTCGGATGGAGACTTATGTTCGTCCGTGATTTCGTCGAGGTACCCGTTCCCTTCGACCAGGCGGCGCGTGTCTTGGCGGAGGGGGACGACGCATGGCTCGACAGCCTGGCCGGCGCTGCTGTGGACGAGGAAGGCGAGCATCTGCTCAACGTCGGGTTGACTGATGGCGGTATCGGGCCGTCCAAGACGGTTCGTGTTACTACGGCCCGCCCGACATGGGTAGGCGGTGAGCTCATGGTGCCTGTCGTCTGGAGTGCGACGGGAGTAACCTGGCTGTTCCCGGTGCTGGATGTGAACCTGGTCCTTGGCACCATGGGGAACAACTGTTCCCAGCTGGCAATCGAGGGACGTTACGATCCGCCCCTCGGAGTGGCCGGGAGGATACTGGACCGCTCGATGCTTCACCGTGTTGCCGAGGCGACGATCAGGTGCTTTCTCGTCAAGCTCGCCCGGTCCATAGGGGAGGTCGCGGCGCAGTCCGAGGCCGGCTCAGAGCGTGGAATGGTCGGCTTCGAAGTGGTGCTCAACCGGCGCTGAGGCACCAGACGCGCTGAGGCACCAGACGCGCTGGGGCACCACTACGATCTGCTCGTCAGGGATGTGCTGGGGCTGCAACAGCTTCAGCCGTAATATCCAGAATGGATGTACACACAGGGAATGCCTTCGGCCCTGAACATGTCGCGGTTGCGCGGGTCGTCCTCGAATGCTAGGCGCACATCGAACCCTCGCTTCCGTAGCTCGAGCGAAGCTTGCCGCTTGTACCCGGACACCTCGGAATGGTCGCCGCGCTCGCGCATGATGAGAAGATCCCATCGAAGGCGGTTGTGAGCCAGCCATGCGAGGGTCTGGGGTTGAACGCGCAGCGGCCGGGCCGTGAGCAGGACGATCTGCAGGTGGGGATCGAGCAGCTCTAGCAGTCGAGCGAGCTCCTCGACCACAGGATCCTCCCCGCAGGCGTTGAAGAATGCCTCCCAATCCTGATTTCCGCGTTCCAAGAAGCGTTGCCTGCTGGCAGCGTCCGACAGGACGCCGTCGAGGTCGAACACCACTGCGCTACCGGGGTCTACGGGTCCTGCACGCCAGGCCCAGCTCGGTGGCGTTCCATCCATTGCCGGTTCAGTCCTCATCTGGCCTTGTGACCGACAGCCGCCGGATCTCCTCGACGACTCCCGGATCGGCAAGCGTCGTGGTATCGCCGAGGTCGCGTCCCTCGGCTACGTCTCTGAGGAGGCGTCTCATTATCTTCCCCGAGCGTGTCTTGGGCAGCTCGTCGGTGAAGACGATGTTGCGTGGCCGGGCTATGGGTCCGATGCGATCCGCGACGTGCTGGCGTAGCTCCTCCCCGTGCGCTGTGGTGGACTCCTGGCCTGCTCTCAACGTCACAAATGCCACCACGGCTTGGCCCGTGGTGGCGTCGTTGGCTCCGACCACGGCTGCCTCGGCCACCGAAGGGTGCTCGACGAGGGTCGACTCGACTTCCGTGGTAGATATACGATGGCCTGAGACGTTCATGACATCGTCGACGCGTCCGAGCAGCCATAGGTAACCGTCGTCGATCTTGGCACCGTCGCCGGTGAAGTAACGGCCCTCGAAGCGGGCCCAGTAAGTATCTCGGTATCGCTCGGGGTCGCCGTACACCCCCCTCAGCATCGCAGGCCAGGGGCGGGTGAGCGTCAGGTAACCACCCCCCTGCGAGAGGGGCGCCCCGCTGTCGTCGACTACCTCGGCCCCGATGCCCGGAAGGGGGAAAGCAGCCGAGCCGGGCTTCAAGGTGGTGACTCCTGGCAGCGGCGAGATCATGATAGCGCCGGTCTCCGTTTGCCACCAGGTGTCTACCACCGGGCAGCGCCCCCCGCCTATGGTGTGCCAGTACCAAATCCAAGCCTCGGGGTTGATCGGCTCGCCCACCGTGCCCAGCAGGCGCAGCGATGACAGGTCATGAGCTGCAGGATGCTCGGCGCCCCACTTCATGAAGGTCCGGATCGCTGTTGGCGCGCAGTAGAGGGTCGTCACCTTGTAGCGCTCTACTATCTGCCACCAACGGTCTCTGGCCGGGAAATCCGGCGTACCTTCGTAGAGGATGCTGGTGGCCGCATTGGCCAGAGGGCCGTAGACGATGTAGCTGTGACCGGTCACCCAGCCGATGTCCGCCGCGCACCAATAGACGTCGCGCTCGGGATGGAGATCGAACACGATCTTGTGGCTGAAGGCTACCTGCGTAAGGTAACCGCCGGTGGTATGCATTATCCCCTTCGGCTTGGCGGTCGTTCCCGATGTGTAGAGCAGGTAGAGAAGGTCCTCAGAGTCCATCGGCTCGGGAAGGCATGCGGGTGATGCTCTTCCCATGAGGTCGTCCCACCACAGGTCCCGGCCTTCGGTCATGGGGGTTGCTCCTCCAGCGGCTCCGGTCCTACGTGCGACCACGACGTGCTCTATGGAGGAACTGCCCGCTACGGCGGCATCGGCGTTGTGCTTCAGGGGCAGCACTTTGCCCCGGCGCCAGCCTCCGTCAGCGGTCAGGAGCACCTTGGCTGCCGCATCGTTGATCCTGTCGCGCAGCGCGTCAGGTGAGAACCCGCCGAACACCACCGAGTGGACAGCTCCGATCCGGGTGCAGGCCAGCATGGCTACGGCAAGCTCTGGGATCATAGGCATGTAGATGGCTACCCGGTCGCCGCGGCGCACCCCCAGGTCCTTGAGCACGTTGGCGAAGCGCTCTACGTCGGCAAGGAGCTCGGCGTACGTGATGGTACGGGTATCCCCGGGCTCACCCTCGAAATAGTAGGCGACGCGGTCGCCGAGTCCGGCTGCGACATGGCGGTCGAGGCAGTTGTAGGACACGTTCAGCTTGCCGCCTACGAACCATTTGGCATCGGGCAGGTTCCACTCGAGCACGGTGTGCCACTTCTCGAACCAGTCCAGAGCGCCTGCCTGGTCGGCCCAGAAGCCCTCCCAGTCCTCTGCGGCACGCCTGGCGAGGGAGTCGTCGGTGAGGAGGGCCTGGGACCTGAACTCCGGGGAGGGAGGGAACTCGCGCACCTCGGACAGGTAGTCCTCTATCGTTGCTTCCGCGGCCTTGGAAGTGCTCGGAGAGCCGGCTTGGATATTGCGTGGCGTGGTGTCCATGGTGGTCGCTCCCCCCTTGGCAGGCTTTGGTGCTCGACTTGGCTGAGCCTATCCAACCTCCCGCTGGCGTAACGTGGAGCTGCCATGACCGACGGAGAACACGAGCCTCTGAGGGAGTGCGGAGTGGGTCCTACTCGAGAGGGGGTGGATCGAGTGATCTCCCTAGGGTCGAATCCCACCGAGGTGCCTGCGGGGGGGATGCTGGCGGACGTAGGCATAGGCCGCCGGGTGGTCATTATCTCCAATCTTCTTCTGGACGCCAGGCCGACCAGTGCGTCGCAGTCAGCGGCATCGAGCATTGCCCAGAGGGTATCGGCATGGGAGGGCCCTGGTCTGGTCGTAGTGGCAGGAGGGCTGCTGTACCACCCCGAGGGTGGTGGCGAAGCGGCGCGGGCAGCCCTGGACGGCCACCCGGACCTCCGCGATGCCTTGAACGCCTTCGCCGCAGGTGAGGATCGCCGGGTGGTGTTCCTGCCCGGTGAGCGTGAAGCGGGGTGCCTCGATGACGAGCCCTTCCTGAGCGTTATGGGTGACGTCGGGGTGGAAGTGGTTTCGTCGCTCGACCTCCGGCTCGCGACGGCGGCGGGCGAACGGCGCGTACGGGTGCAGGCAGGCAGCCCACCAGGTAGGTTGCTCAGTGGAGAGGCAGCCAGGCCGGCCGATCGAGGGCTCGAGGGACCAGGGGACGGAGGCGAAGAAGGCCCTGTAGGTGTCGTCACGTACTGCCCGGCGGCGCCATGGCAAGAGGGGATGGACCGTCTGGCAGAGCCGGGATCCCTCCAGCGTTTCCTCACGTCTCGCCTTCTCTACCGCCGCGTGGCCAGGTACGCCTGGTGGCTGCTGCTGCCGTTTGCCGTTGCTTTGCTCCTCCAGGCTCCCACCGTGGTGAGCCTGGCCGATCATCTGCTGGTGAGCCATCCGGGCGCGGCAAGGGCTGTGGGCCGTGCAGTCAGGCGCGCGCACCATGCGACATTGGGTTCGCGCCTGGCCATCGCAGGTACGGTATCGCTGCTCGAGCTCCTAATCATGGTCGCGGTCCTGGGGTGGCTGAGCCGGAAGGCCTGGAGCGCCCTCGGTGGTGGGCGCTTG
Organism: Actinomycetes bacterium; assembly: GCA_021851165.1. GTDB lineage: Bacteria > Actinomycetota > Acidimicrobiia > Acidimicrobiales > JAJZJN01 > JAJZJN01. Next base: position 9,766 of record JAJZJN010000038.1, on the reverse strand, counting down.
GGGGGCGTGTTCGATCGCCCCTCATCCTCAGGTGCAACGGGCAACGACCCGGCTCGTGACGAGGCCCGCCGACTCGTGGCCGTGGGCTACACAGGGTTCGTGAGTGGGGCCACCCTGCAGGCCGAGCTGACTCATCTGGGAGAGGGCTTCTTCGCCTGCCCGGGCACTGCCGGGGAGGTGGTGGAGGAGCATCCGGGTCGCCTCGGGTTGCCTCCGGTGTTCCTGGCTCACCCGCAGATTGCATGGGTGGAGCTGGAGACCGGAGCTGATCTTCATGCTCGGCTCCTCCTTGCCCGTAGCGACGTGGCTCCATCCACCCTGCTGGAACGCATAGCAGCGCGACGCAGACCCGTCCACGACCATCACCCTGTAGTGGTGGCCTCGTATCCCAGCGGTACTTCGTGGCCGCCGGCACCGGATCTGACCGTACTACGGCGCCGTTCCCGCCGCGTGCGGCGGTGGAGTGGTGGAGCGATTGCCGTGACGGGCGCGGTCGACCTGCTCGCGGCTCTCACGCCGCCGCTCAGGAGCCACCTCCATGTGGTTCTCGAGCTGCTTCCTCTGGGAGCGACGCAGGCAGCCGGTGCTCTGGTGGCACTGGCCGGTATGGGGCTGCTCGCACTCGCCCGGGGGGTGCGCCGCGGCCAGAAGCGGGCCTGGAGGATATCAGTGGGGCTGCTTGCGGCGACCCTCGTGCTCCACGTGGCCCATGGTGGCGATGTGGTTGCCACGTTGCTCACAGCCGCTGTTCTTGCTCTGCTGGTGGTGGACAGGTCGGAGTTCGCCGCCACCTCTGACCGCCCGTCGCTGCGTTCGGCCACCATCGCCCTACTCACAGGCGCAGCCGGGATCATCGCGGGGGCGACCGCCCTCGTGGAGGTGAGTGTGCGGATCGACCGTGATCACACCCGGGTCGCCCTCCCGGTAATCCGTGCCGCCGAGGCCGTGTCGGAACGGCTGATCGGGCTTCACGCAGTTTCGCTGCCGCCGCGCCTGGACGGTTTCCTTACCCCGACCCTTCTTGCCATAGGGATGAGCCTGGCCGCCATCGCCCTCATGCTGGCGACCCGTCCCGTGGTCGATCGGAGGTTCACCTCTGGGCGGGCGGCGGACATGCGCGCTCGCGACATCGTGAAGCGCCATGGCGAGGGCACGCTTGACTACTTCGCTCTTCGGAGTGACAAGCAGCGTTTCTTCCACCGCGACAGCCTGGTCGCCTACGCGATCTACGGGGGCATCTGCCTGGTCTCGCCTGATCCAATCGGTCCGTCTACCGAGCGCGAGCAGGTTTGGGCGGCTTTCCGACGGTTTGCCGACGGTCACGGTTGGGTGGTGGCGATCATGGGTGCCTCCGCAGAATGGCTGCCGGTTTACCGGTCGACGGGGATGCACGACATATACATCGGCGACGAAGCAGTAGTCGATATCCGAGCCTTCTCTCTCGGTGGAGGGCACATGAAGGGTCTGCGCCAAGCCCACAACCGCATCGCACGCTATGGCTATACAGCCTCGTTCCATGATCCGGCTCATCTCGATCCGGCCACTGCCGGCAGGCTGGCGGGCCTGATGTCGCAGAGCAGGCGGGGCGAATGCGAGCGAGGATTCTCGATGATGCTCGGGAGGATCTTCGATCCGCGCGACACAGGCCTGCTGCTGTGCGTGGTATCAGCGCCAGACGGTTCCCCAGCGGCGATGTGCCAGTTCGTCCCTGCGCCGGGAATAGGGGGCTACTCGCTGGATCTGATGCGGCGCGATCGTGGGGATCATCCGAACGGGCTTATCGACTTCGCCCTGGTATCGACGATCGAATACCTACGCGACAACGGTTATCGCGGGTTGAGCCTGAATTTTGCTGCCATGCGGGCGGTTCTCGAAGGAGAGCGAGGCGACGGGGTCTCGCAGCGAGTCGAGCGTTGGGCTCTGAAGCGGATGTCGAGCTTTCTCCAGATAGAGACGCTGTGGCGGTTCAACGCGAAGTACGACCCGGCCTGGCTTCCCCGTTACATTGTCTACGACGCGGCAGAGCATCTGATGCCGGTGGTCGTCGCTATCCTGAGGGCCGAGTCGCTCTCGGACGTACCTGTCATCGGTCGTTTTCTCACGCCGTCACCGAAGAGGTCGGGGCAGGCTGCTGCTACCGAGCACTCTGGGACACCCGATTCATCCGGTGCCCAGGCGCCCGTGCCGGCTCTTGGTCTTGAGGGCGCTGTGACGCTTGCTGGTATCCCCGGGGGCAATGGCGGCGATGGCCCAGCCCGCGAGCACGGCCATACCGGCCAGGAGGAGAACGGGTAGCTCACCGAAGCGCTCGTAGATGGTTTTCCCCGTTCTGAGAGACACGTCGCGAACTATCACCTGCCGGGCACCCAGGGAGGTGCGCTGGAGCACTGCACCGTGATGGTTGATGAATGCAGAGAACCCGGTTGGCGCTGCCTGGATCAGGTCTCGACCCTCCGACATGGCCTGGAGACGCGAAGCGGCGATCTCCTGGGTTGGCACCTGGCTCGTGGAGTACGACGCGTCATTGGTCGGCACTATGAGCACCGTGGCGCCGTTTCTCGTAGGGAGCCTGCCACGATGGGAGAAGAACACCTCGAAGGAGATCATGGTCCCGAGCGTCCCGGCCGGGGTGTGCAACACTCCATTGCCATGGCCGGGTATTGCATTCAGGGGCACTGCCGAGAGGTTGGCCAGGTGGCTGAAGAAGCTCCTGTAGGGGACGTACTCACCGAAGGGCACGCGATGCACTTTCTCGTAGTGGGCCACCACCTGGCCGTCGGGGGCGAAAGCGACCACCTCGTTGCGGAAGTGCGTCGACGATACGGTCTCGGTGACGCCTACGACGAGAGTGGCATGGAGCTTCCTTGCGAGGTTCGATAGGATGCCGTAGTCGGGCGAATCGGCCAGCAGCCCGACTACCGATACGACGTCTTCGGGCCACAGGACGAGTGCAGGGGGACGGCCGTGGTCCACGGCAGGGATCTCGGCAGTCGCCTCGACTTGCCTATGGAACACGATCGCTGGGTTGACCTGGAACTTCCGTAGTCCACGGAGCCCTCCACCCTGCACCGCAGCTACGCGTAGTGTACCGACCGGGGATCCGCCGTTAGGAGCGATTGCGGCGAACGCGACCACCAGCACGACTACGGCGGTTCCAGCCAGGGCGCCTGAAGGAAGCCGGCGTCGATGGTGATGCCACTCCTGGCTCGCAGTGACCGCCAGCATTCCGAGGACGGCTCCTCCCAGCCAGACCAACCCCACCAGCAGCAACGGGCCGCCGAGGCGCGCTGCGCGCCCCAGGGGGCCTCCTATCTGGCCCAGGGCAACGCTTCCGAGTGGCAGGCCTCCGAATGGCCAGGAGTCACGGAGAGCTTCCAGGAGGACCATCGCTCCAGGCAGCGCGATAGAGCGTCCACGTCGTGAAGGGGCCATGCCGCAGGCCACGGCGATCGCGAGCGCTTCTATGCAGATGAGGAGGATCCCCCCGTAAAGATTGAATGACGTCGACCACCACAGGCCGGGGAGGAACAGCCCAAGCCCGACGAGCCAGCCCGCGAGCAGCCTGGATTTCCTACCGAGCCCCTCCAGGCGCCACCAGGCCAGTCCGGCGGCGGGAAATGCGAGGATCCAGAACCCCCACGGCGGCAGCGAGAGTGCCAGACCGGCACCCGCGACCAGCGAGGGAACGGCTATGTGTCCTCGCCGCGGCCTGCCGGCAGGCCGCGGCCACCTCTGGCGGATGCTCACGAACCGCCCCGCTCCAGGTGCGGGTCACGGCCTACTTCACAACCGCCAGACGACAGGACGCCAGACGACAGGACGCCAGACGACAGGACGACACGTGCAGCGTGGCGACCGCTCCCTATGCAAGCCGGTATCCCGACGCCTCGGTAGGCTGCTCCAGCGAGGGCCAGCCCCGGCAGGGCTGCCACGAGCGAGTCGATCCGTGCCACCCGGGCATAATGGCCCACCTGGTACTGGGGGAATGCTCTGGGCCACCTGGTGACCAGTGCCTCCTCGGGCCGTGCTCGGACGCCGAGGACTGCTCGCAGATCGTGCAGGACCTTCTCGACGAGCTCCTCGTCATCGATCGACAGGTGGCGGTCGTCTCCATCGCGCCCCACCGACGCCCTCAGGATGCTGAGGCCCGGCTGCTTCAGCAGTGGCCACTTCGAGGTGAGCAAGGTGCAGGCCGTGATGATCATTCCCGCGTCGGCGGGAACCAGGAAGCCGGTCCCGCGGGGGAGGTCCGGTATGGCGGTGTCGGCAAATGACAAAGTGACAAGCGATACCGACGAGTAGCGGATGGTGTCCAGCTCGTCTGCCAGGTCGGCGCTCGTTGACCTGAGGACCGCTGCGGCCTCGAATGCCGGCAGCGCCACCACGACTCCCGATGCCGCAATGTCCCCGGAAGTGCTGCGGACGATCCAACCCGTGGACTGCTCGCTGCCGCCTGGGCGCTGGCGAAGACCACCGGGATCGGGAGAAGGGCCGCGGCTCTCCGGCGTGCCGGCGTGGTAGGCAGCCTCTATGGCCTGTATGTCATGAGCCGCTGATCCCAAGCGCAAGTCAACCCCGCGTGCAACCAGGGCTGAGCCAAGACGAGCGGCCAGAGACGACAGGCCGGTTCTCAGGGTCAGGAAGGTTGCGGCGCCGTGGGGCAGGTCCTGTCGCGATGAGGCCACCCGTAAGCTCTGTCCTGCTGCCGGCGGAGGGGCAGAGCTTGATGGTGCATGTGGTCCTGGCCCAGGTCGTGGCCGCAACGATCTCATGAGACTCCCTGGATCCCTGGAGGCATCGAGAAGGGATGGGAACGCCGCCTGAGCGCTCAGCAAGTCGATGTCGGCGGCGTTGATTCCTCCTATCAGAGGGCCGGCCAGCCGGGTTGCCACCTGGTCTCCCAGTCTCAAGCGCACCAGCTCTCCGACCGAGGTGTCTCTGCCGACCCTGCTATGGCCGGTGGGGTTGCGCTTGGCCAGGCCAGTAGGGAGCAGGTCGACAGCAGCCCTTGCAAGCCCTGGCAGGTCGAGGATCCCTGATCGTGCCAGTGGCACCCACCGGGTGGGAATCCCCATAGCGAGACCTTCCGGCAGGCGTCTCAACCTGCCCCTGGCCCACACGTACGCCCCCTCGGCGCCTGGCGCGACGAGGTCGGCACCTATCCCGAGCTCTTTGCACAAGTCGATGGCTTCTGGCCGGCGTGCCAGGAACGCGTCGGGCCCGACATCCACGAGCCGCCCGCCCACCGTGGATGCCTGGAGCTTGCCGCCTAAGCTCTCGCCCTGTTCGAGAACCACGATCCGGGTGTCACCCGGAGCTCCGTTGGAGAGCTCCCAGGCGGCGGCCAAACCCGTAATCCCGCCCCCAAGGACGACGATCGTGTTCGAAGGAGATGCTTTAAGAGACATTTTCACCAGCTGCCGCCGATGCGATCGGCGGCAGCTGCTACTACTTGCGCAAGGACCGAGCCGAGCCGCGGATCGTTGTCCAGTGCCCTGGTCCTTGCGAAGGCGACTCCCGAGCGCCGAGCTACTCCCGCAGCGTCTATGTCCAGATCGTAGAGAGTCTCCAGGTGGTCCGACACGAATCCGATCGGGCATACGACGACTGCTGTGGTTCCGTTGCCGGCGAGTCCGGTGATCACATCGCGGACATCGGGGCCAAGCCATTCGCCCCCCGTCTTGCCAGCGCTCTGCCAGGCAAGCTGCCAGTGCGCCACCCCGGCTTGCTCTGCGACCGCCCGCGCCGATTGCTCTACTTGGATGGCATAGGGGTCGCCCTCGTCGACGAGCCGGGCGGGCAGGCTGTGGGCTGTGAAGATGACGACCAGTGCCCGTCTCGTTGCAACCGGCAGGGAAGCGGTAGCTTCGGCCACCCTGTCGGAGAGCAGCGATAAGAGACCAGGTTCGAGATGCCACGACTCGACGAGCTCCAGAGGTAGCGACGGCATCCCCGAGTTGGCCAGAGCATTGCGAGCCTGGTCGGCGTACTGCCCGATGCTCATCGATGAATAGTGAGGGGCAAGAACGATTCCGACAGCCTGCGCAACGCCGGAGCCGACCAGCATCGAGACCGCCTCGGCAATCGGTGGATGGGCGTGCTTGGCGCCGTAGGCGACCACGAACCGGCCCGGAAACTGCTTTTCGAGCTCGCCTTCGAGCATGCTCACCTGCGCAGCAGTCCTGTCAGCGAGGGGGGATGTCCCACCTATGGCGTTATAGCGGCGCTCGAGGTCTGCCAGCTCGGCTGGCTGTGGCGACCTCCCCCGCCTGATGGAGGTGAAGAATGCCGGTATCTCCTCAGGGGATCCGGGCGTCCCGTGGGCCATCACCAGCACGCCGGTACGTTCGGTGGCGCAGGGACCCGTGCGCGCAACCGATGGGGCATCTTGGCGAGGGTCGCTCATCTCGGATCACCTGGTGGCATCCGGCTGGACAACTCAGCCGGGTCCACCGAGTGGACCAAGTCCACCAGGCGTTCGAGGGTGGCTGGGTCGGTCTCGGGAAGAACCCCGTGTCCTAGGTTGAAGATGTGCCCGACACCACCGCCGCGGCCCAGTGCGTCGGCTGCGTCGTGCGCCACCACATCCCATGGGGCCAGGCAGATTGCCGGATCGAGGTTTCCCTGCAGCGCGCGGTTGGGCCCGACGCGCTTCCTCGCGGCGTCTAGCGTGACGTGCCAGTCGACTCCGATGACCTCGGCTCCCGAGGATGCCATCTGAGCGAGGAGCTCTCCTGTCCCCACCCCGAACAAGATGCGCGGGGCTCCAAGGTCGTTGATCGCGTCGAATACCTTCTTGGTTGCAGGAAGCGCTCCTGAGAGGTAGTCAGCAGGCGAGAGGGCGCCGGCCCAGCTGTCGAACAGCTGGACCGCGGCTGCGCCGGCGAGGATCTGCGAGCGAAGAGAGGCGGCCGATATATCAGCGAGCGCATCGACCAGATCTGCCCAGAGGACGGGTTCGGAGCGCATGAGGGACTTTGTCCTGGCGAAGGTGCGCGAGGGTCCTCCTTCGATCAGGTAGCTGGCCAGCGTGAAGGGCGCGCCGGCGAAGCCGATCAGCGGGATACCCGAAGAAGCCAGCTCGCGCGAGAGGATCCGGGTGGCTTCCGTCACGTAGGGTGTGTCTTCTTCCGGCTCCAGCGGGCGTAACCTACGCAGATCCTCCGACGATCTGAAAGGGCTGCTCACCACGGGCCCGACTCCCGGCTCGATGTCGACTCCGAAGCCGATGGCCGAGATCGGAACCACGATGTCGGAGAACAGGATCGCAGCATCGACTCCGTAGTGCTCGACGGGCTGCATGGTGAGCTCGGCCACGAGCTCTGCATGCTGCACGGTCTGCAGGATGCTGCCGGTTCCCCGCGCCGAACGGTACTCGGGCAGGGCCCGTCCGGCTTGGCGCATGAACCACACTGGAACTCGGTCGGCAGGCTCGTTCCGGCATGCGCGCATGAATGCCGAATCAGGCGGGGACACGGCCACGACGATACCCGACACCAGCTAGGCGATGCCTTACCCGGCGAAGATGCTTCACGCATGCCACGGTACCGAGTGACGACGCACGGCGCCGCGCGCCACTGGGCGTCGGGCACTCGCGTTAGGGCGTAAGATAGCTGATTCCCGCGCTGGGGTGGAAAAGGGGCCGCCTGTGCCGACGCATCCAGAGATCGAGGCCGAACAGCATCATGTCGACAAGGCCTACGGGCGCCTTGGCGAGCTTCGAGCCGAAGCAGAAGAAGTCCTGCGCTCGGTCATCGACCAAGGCAGGGGTGGTACTCACCAGTTCCGCGAGGAACGTGACGTGCTCGTGCGAACCAGCCTGGCCCGTATCGCCCAACTCGATATCGGTCAGCAGGCCCTGTGCTTCGGGCGCATAGACTGCCAGGTCGCCCCCGGCATCACGGAGGCATTCCACATAGGCAGGCTCGGGGTATCGGGTGCCGATCTGGAGCCTCTGGTGGTGGATTGGCGGGCCCCGGTGGCCGAGCCGTTCTACAGAGCGACCGGCCGTGATCCCATGGGGCTGGTACGAAGGAGACATCTAGCGGCGGAGGGTCGCCGGGTGCTTGGCGTGGAAGATGAGATGTTCGTCTCGCACCCGTCCCAGTCGGTGAGTGGTGCCACAGGCCCCGAGAGAGCGGAGCTGCTCCTGGGCGACAGTGAGCTGGCAGGCGACAGTGAGCTGGCAGGCGACATACAGCTGGGTGGACCAGGGGCGCTGCTCGCGGCGCTGGAGGGTGCTCGAAGTGGGCACATGCGAGACATTGTCGGCACGATCCAGCGTGAGCAGGACGAGATCATCCGGGCTCCGCTGGCTGGAGCGCTCGTGGTCCAGGGCGGGCCGGGCACGGGTAAGACCGCTGTCGCTCTGCACAGGGCCGCCTACCTGCTCTATACACATCGGTTTCCTCTGGAGCGCCAGGGCGTGCTCGTGGTGGGTCCGAACCCCCTCTTCCTCCGGTATATCGAGCAGGTCCTGCCATCACTGGGCGAGACAGGAGTGACCCTGTCCACGATCAACGGATTGGTCAGGGGGCTGCAGGTGCGCGGGAAGGAGCCATTGGCGGTGGCCAGGCTCAAGGGGGACCCGCGCATGGCCAGGGTGATCGCTCATGCGGTGCGGGATCGCGAGAGGCCGCTCCGTCGTGCGGCAGTCATCCCGTTCGCGACCAGCTACATCCGGCTCACTCCAGAGGATTCGGCCACGATAGTCGCCCTTGCCAGGCGTCGTCCCGGTACGCACAACAGCCGCCGCCGTTTCGTCGAGCAGGCGGTGGCAAGACGCCTTGTCGAGATCTACCTGAAGGGACGTGCCGGCACGTCACGCCTCCCGCTATCGGCTGGCGGCGAGAGGGAGGCGGGCACAGCCCTGACCGGTCAGGCCATCCCGGGTGGAGCTGACTTGGTCGGTGCCAACCCGGCCGAGACCGGCGAGCTTGTCAACCAGGTCCGCCAGCTGCCCGAGCTCGTGGAAGCCCTTGACAGGATCTGGCCCAAGCTGAGCGCCGAGGAGATGCTCCACGACCTCTTCGGCGCCAGACCGTTGCTCAGGCTCGCGGGTCGGGGGATCCTGACCGAGGCCGAGGCCGAGTCGCTCCACCGTCCGAGGAGCCGTTCTCTTCACTCCATACCCTGGACGGAGGCAGACCTTGCCCTGGTGGACGAAGCGAGGGTGCTTCTGGGCCCCCGGGGAGCTGCAGCTGGGAGCCAGGGGGTCGATGGAGTAGCCGAAGAGCTGCGCAGCTACGGGCACATCGTGGTCGACGAGGCGCAGGATCTGTCACCCATGCAGCTCAGGGCTCTGGCGCGCCGCTCGCTGTCCGGATCGATGACGGTCGTGGGGGACATCGCCCAGGCAACCGGTCCCTGGGCGCCGGGAACGTGGGACGAGGTGATGGGGTATCTGTGCCCGGACCGCGAACCGCAGAAGGTCGAGCTATCTGTCAGCTATCGCACCCCGGCTGAGGTGATGGAGCTGGCCTCCGGGCTGCTCCGGCTGGCGGCTCCCGAGTTGCGCCCACCTGTGTCCGTAAGGCGTGCAGGCCGGCCCCCGCGACTTGTCAGGGCCACAAGTGCCGGACTCGGTGAGGCAGTGGGCATCGAGGCAGCCACGCTGATGGATGAGATTGCAGGCGACGCCGGACCTGGGACCGTGGCTGTGCTGTGCCCGTCATCCCTGATAGAGAGCCTGGCAGTGGCGCTCGGCAGAGCGGGCATTCGTGCAACGGATCCGGCGAGCGAAGGACTCGGAGCGCCGCTCAGCCTC
>JAJZJN010000037.1 GCA_021851165.1 Actinomycetes bacterium | reverse complement strand
GCGCGCCGGCCTCTGGCCGCACGGCGCGGCGACTTCGACCTGGTCCACGACAACCAGTGCCTAGGTTCGGGCCTGCTCGGGATGATGGCGGACGGATGGCCGCTTCTGACCACGCTCCACCATCCGATCACCGTCGACAGGGAACTGGCTCTGGCACATGCGGGGAGTCCCCTGAAGCGGGTCACGACGAGGCGCTGGTTCGGCTTCCTTGGTATGCAGAAGCGGGTGGCCAGGCGCCTGCCGCGCATCGTGACGGTGTCGGATTCCTCCCGAGTGGACATCGCTGCCCAGATGGGTGTCGACCCGCTCCGTATGGCGGTTGTCCCGGTAGGGGTCGACCACGAGGTGTTCCGGCCTCGTGCCGAAGTGCAGCGTGTAAGGGGCAGGATAATGGTCACCTCGTCGAGCGATGTGCCCATGAAGGGGTTGGTCCCACTGCTCGAAGCAGTGGCGAAGCTGAGAGCGGAGCGGGATGTGGAGCTGGTCGTGATCGGCAGGCCCAATCCCGGTGGGCGTGTCGCTCTGGCCATAGAGCGCTTGGGGCTCGGGGGCGTGGTCAGGTGCGTCACTGGGATGAGCGACGAGGATCTCGCCCGCCTGTACGCCGAGTCCGAAGTAGCAGTCGTGCCGTCGCTATACGAGGGATTCTCCTTGCCGGCGATCGAGGCGATGGCCTGTGGGGTGCCACTCGTGGCGACCACTGGTGGCGCCCTTCCAGAGGTCGTCGGCAAGGACGGCGAGACCGGCTTGCTCGTCGCCCCGGACGATCCCGAGGCGCTGGCAACGGGAATCAGACGCATGCTCGATGATCGGGTCCTGGCGGCCCGCCTGGCAGCGGGGGGGCGGGCCAGGGTTCTCGGGCGGTTCACATGGGAGGCTACGGCCAGGGGGACGGCCGAGCAGTACCACCTGGTGCTCCAGGAGCATGGAAGGCGACGCGTGGGCGTGGAAGCCGGGGCTGTCGATCCGTGCTGACGGTGGACTACGGTCGCCTCGGAATTCGCCGAGGTGATCGCCTCTTGGATCTTGGCTGTGGCGGTGGCAGGCATGCCTTCCAGGCAGCTCGCCTCGGCGCGCGCGTCGTCGCCCTGGACGCGGGAGCAAGCGAAGTCAGGCAGGTCACGGCGGTGTTCGCTGCCATGGTCGAGGCCGGGGAACTGCCCAAGGATGCTCAGGCGGGAAGTGTGCAGGGCGATGCCATGAGACTGCCGTTCCCAGACGGGAGCTTCGATCGGGTGATCGCGGCGGAGGTGCTCGAGCACATTCCAGCAGATACCGCGGCCATGTCCGAGCTGGCGCGCGTCATGCGACCTGGAGGGACGATGGCGGTGACGGTTCCACGCTTCGGTCCCGAAGTCGTCAACTGGGTGCTATCGAGGGAGTACCACGAGGTGCCCGGTGGCCATGTTCGCATCTACAGGCGGTCGGAGCTGCTTGGCCGTTTGGGCGGATCAGGGCTACGGCCTGTTGGCAGCCACCATGCGCATGCCCTTCATTCTCCCTATTGGTGGCTGCGTTGCGCTATCGGGCCCGGGCGTGAGGACCATCCGCTCGTGTCGGCTTATCGCCGGCTTCTCGTGTGGGACATAACGGCGGCGCCCTGGGTCACCAGGCGAGTGGAGCACATCTTGAACCCCTTGATCGGCAAGAGCTTGGTCGTGTACCTGGAGAAGCCTGCATGAGCACTCTCGAGGGAGCCACGATTAACGTCGTAGCCTCGCTGGCGATCCCCAGGGTCCGGGGAGTGTCCGGTGAAAGGAGTGCTCCCGGCGCTCCCGAGGTGCCCGGCGTCGTGTCGAGTGCCGAGATCCTCGCGACTGCCGAGAGCATCGCCGCGGTTCAGATGCGCGATGGGATGATCCCATGGTTCGAAGGAGGCCATTGCGACCCGTGGAACCACGTCGAGGCCGCCATGGCCCTCACCGCCGCCGGTCTGCACGACGAAGCCCTCGCGGCCTACCAGTGGTTGGCCGACACCCAGCTGCCCGAGGGCGCCTGGTTCAACTACTACCTAGCGTCATCAGGCGTAGAGGACGCACGTCTCGATACCAACGTCTGCGCTTACGTGGCAGCCGGAGCATGGCATCACTTCTGTGTGACGGAGGATTTCCGGGTGCTCGAGGAGCTCTGGCCGGTGGTCGACAGGGCCTTGGGCTTCGTGCTCAGATGGCAGAGGGCCGACGGGACGATCACATGGTCGGTCGACCCGGACGGCTGCAGGGGCAGGTTCGCCCTCCTGACGGGGTCGGCATCCATCTACCACTCCCTGCGTTGTGGACTGGCTTGTGCCGAGGTCATGGGTCGTGAGCGCCCGCACTGGGAGGCGGCTGCTCGGCGGCTCGGTCATGCAGTCGCGAACCGGCCCCAGGCCTTCGAGCCCAAGGAGGAGTTCGCCATGGACTGGTACTATCCGGTGCTGAGCGGCGCTGTCGTAGGCTCCGCGGCGGAACTGAGGATCGCGTGGGGATGGGATGCATTCGTGATGGAAGGGTTGGGCGTGCGGTGCGTCTCGACAGGGCCCTGGGTGACTGCCGCGGAGACTGCCGAGTGCGCGCTCGCACTAGACGCGATCGGTAGGCCAGAGGAGGCACGAGAGCTGATGGCCTGGGTGCAGGCTCTGAGGTGTCCAGACGGGTCGTACTGGACGGGCATGGTCTATCCCGAAGAGGTCACTTTCCCTGGTGGTGAGCGCACCACCTACACTGCGGCAGCCATGGTGCTTGCGGCCGACGCGCTTTGCGGCGCGACTCCGGCAGCGGGTCTGTTCCGGGGTGAGGGCCTGCCGCTGGTGGCGCCCGAGGCTGGGATCCCGATGGGACGTGAGCCGCTCACAGGGCACTATCAGGAGGCCGTATCCGACTGAGCAGGCGGAGCGATCCGATCTCTCCCACCTCCTCGAACTCGCCGGACCTAAGCGCCGACAAGTACAGCTCGTATGGTGGTCGCCCACCGTCGGCCGGGTTGGGGAAGACGTCATGGATGGCGAGCAGCCCACCTACCGACACGTGTGGGGACCATCCGCGAAAGTCTGCCCAGGCCGGGCCCCGTCCATGCCCGCCGTCGATGAAGCACATCTGCAGAGGGCTCTGCCAGCGTGCAGCCACGGTCGGCGAGTCACCCACGATACCGATGACGCAGTGCTCGAGGTCCGCGTCGGCTATGGACCGGCGCCATAGGGGCAGGGTGTCTATCAGCCCTGTCGTCGGATCGACCACCTCCGGATCATGGTGCTCCCATCCCGCCTGGTTCTCCTCTGAGCCGCGGTGGTGGTCGACGGAGAACAGCACCCCCCCCGTCTCCTCGGCTGCCGCGCCCAGATAGATCGTCGACTTGCCGCACCAGGCTCCTACCTCCAGGAAGGTTCCCCCGCGGCGGTCCTCCCAGCCGGCCTGCCTGGCCGCGTTGTAGAGGGCGAGCCCCTCGTCGTCGGGCATGAAGCCCTTGGTGGATGCGGCGAGTGCCAGAAGGCCGCGCCTACGGTGCTCATTGGAATCTCCCAGGCTGTCCAAGGTCTCCACCTCCTGGTTCATGTCCGGGTCAGCCCGCTTATCAACTCGACAGCGCTGTAGAGCGCGAGCAGGGCAAGGAGGGCCCCGGCGAGCTTCCTGATCTTCCCCAGGGGCATCACCTGCAGGAGACTACGCCCCCCGAGGACCCCTAATGCGCTCACGGAGCCAAGCCCGATCACTGCACCGAGGAATACCGAGAGCGGTGCATGGTATCTGGCGGCCATGTTGGCGGTGAGTATTTGTGTGAGGTCGCCGAGCTCGCCTACGGCGATGACGCCGAATGCGGTGAACAGCGCTCTCGTGTTGCCCGGGGTAGTCACTGGCTGCTCGCTGTCGTGAGCGCAGGATCCGGCTGCTTCCTTCTTGCCGAGGTGGTTGGCCGTGGATTCGCGGGTGACCAGCAGATAGAGAGCGCCACCGGCAAACAACGTCGTCACGATGGCCTCGACGTCTCTGTGGGGAAGCTGTGCCAGCAGCCTGCCCGCTGCCACCGCTAGGATGCTGTGAAGCGTGAACGCCGCGATGGCCCCCAGCCAGACAGGCAGGGCAGGAGACCGGCTGCTCATGACGACCGTGGCGATCATCGTCTTGTCCGGTATCTCGGCGAGGAAGACGACTCCGGCCACGATGGCGATTATCCCGAGGTTCAAGGCGGACCTCCAGGCTCACTCGGGCCTTGCCCAGGCACCCGCCGTGATTGCCGGTGGAAGGCCAGCGGTGTCATCGCCGGCAACGAGAAGGGATGTCATGGCCTCGGGGCTGAGAGGGCGACCGAAGAGGAATCCCTGCGCCATGTCGCAACCCAGGGCGGAGAGGGCCTCGAGCTGCGCGACGCGCTCGACGCCCTCGGCGATGACAAGCAGGCCAAGATCGTGTGCAAGGTTCACCACGGCCGAGACGATCGAATAGTCGTGAGGCTCGCTGTCGACACCGGCGACGAAGGAGCGGTCCACCTTGAGTGATGTCACCGGGAATCGCCTGAGGTAGCTGAGCGAGGAGTAGCCAGTGCCGAAATCGTCTATGCCGATCCTCATCCCGAGACTCTGGAGCTGGTGGAGAATTGCAAGAGTCCTGTCGTCGTCCCCGACGAGGCTCGTCTCGGTTACCTCGAAGCCCACCTGGACGTGCTTATGACGGCATCCCTGTTCAGAGAGCATCAGGGATCTGACCTTGTCGACCAGTCCCGGATCGGCGAGCTGCTGACCGGATAGGTTGACCGACAGATGTAGGGTCTGACCTTCGGGAATGATCGGCTCCCACTGTGCAGCCTGGCGGCAGGACTGCTCGAGCACCCATGTGCCGAGTGCCACGATGAGACCGGAGTCCTCTGCGACCGGGATGAACGAATCGGGCAGGACGAAGCCGTGCTCGGGATGCTGCCAGCGCACCAGCGCCTCCATCCCGGCGATGCGTCCCGTCGAGCAGCGGACTATGGGTTGGTAATGGACGCGCAGCTGGCCCGAGCTGATGGCCTCTCGAAGTGCCGATTCAATCTGCATCCTGCCTACGGCCCTTGCCCTGGTGGCCTCGTCAAACACCCGGTAGCTCCCGCGCCCGGCCTGCTTGGCCTGAGTCATGGCTGCCGCTGCGTCGCGTAGGAGGTCGTCGGGGTCGGAGATCCGTCCGAGAGCGATGGCGACCCCGACTGATGCCGTGAGGCTGAACGACTGGCCGTCGATGGTGACAGGTTGCGCTATCGCTTCGAGGATCCGGCGGGTGATCACGGTCACGTCTGCCGGATCACGGCTGACCTCGCAAAGGATCACGAACTCGTCCCCGCTGAAGCGCGCCACCGTGTCGGAGGGACGCAGCGCGCCACGGAGGCGCTCCGCCGTGGTTCCAAGCAGCTGGTCACCCGTGCTATGGCCGAGCGAGTCGTTCACCACCTGGAAGCGGTCGATGTCGCAGAACAGTACGGCCACGCGCGTGCGAGACCTGACCGTTCGATTGAGCGCCTGGCGGACGCGGTCGGAGAACAGCAGCCTGTTGGGCAGGCCGGTCAGAGCGTCGTGGAGCGATTGGTAGGTGACCGCCTCCTCGGCGTTCCTGCGCTCGGTGACGTCGTATGCCAGCAGTTGGACGACAGCCCTGCCCCGGTGCTCGACGCCGAGAGCAAGAAGCTCGGCTGTAACGGGCACCGGATCGTCGCCAGCTGGATCAGGGCCGGCAGCCAGGCCAGGGTCGCCAACAGCCGCTGTCGCGTCCGTGGTGGCGGTTCCTGGTGTCGTCGGGGGTGGGCTCAGGCGAAGGAACCGCACCTCGGTGATGTCGCACCTCTCGTCCCCGGGGCGTATCTCGTCCATCCACTCGGCGGTGCGTTGCCTGTCGTCGGGGTGGATCAGGTCCAGCAGCGGTGTCCCCGCTATGTCCTTGGCCGTATCGCAGCCAAAGATTCGCAAGGCAGCGGGGTTGGCCTCCAGCACCGTTCCGGCGTCCAGGAGGATGATCGCGGTCTTGGTGATGGCGGACATCCTGCGGGAGATGTCCCCCAGCTCGTCCAGTTCCCTCCGGGTGGCGTCCAGGCGCTGGTGGAGCCGGTCGAGCTCACCGGCGAGGTCGCCGGTGGTAGCGATCTCGCCGGTGGTATCACGGAGCGTTGACACCGCCGGATCGATCCATCCTGATCCGGAGCTCAGATGCGCCTCCGACACTCGAACCTTCCCCTCCTCGTGCTGCCCGCGTGTGGTGTCCGGCCGGAAACTCTGCCAGACAGGCTAGAGCCCGGTACGCCTGGTGATCGCCTGGGAGAGGGAGGCGGTAGCGCTCACTACCAGGCGCGATGCAAATTCCGTGTTGATCGAGAGTCGTTCCACGGTCTGGTCGACGGTCCGCTGCCCGCTCTTCACCGGGTGGCTCCCTAGGAAGTCGCTTATCTCGCTTGCGAGGGACGGGTCCCGGCACAGCAGCCTTACGCCGTCGATCATGCGCGGGAGGATGTTGGCCGGAAAAGCCTCAGACAGCTCGTCCCAGTGCTCCTCCACCCGTCTCCAGATAGTTGCCCCACATGACCGGTTGGCCAGCAGTAGAGATATGAGGAACGGCGCGTTCTGGCTCCTTACCTCGGTCAGGGCTAGGTCGAAGGCCCTCTGTGAAAGTGAAGGATCTTCGAAGCCGGCCAAGGCATACAGGTACCTCACCTCTTCCTGGGGGTTGGCTGGATGCCTGTAGCGATCGAGGAAGGCGTCGAAGTCGGCCTGATCTCCGGAGGCCGCCACGACACTAACCACCGCGCTGGCCAGGTCGGGGTCGAGGTCCCCCTGGCCGGCAAGGAAATCGGCATGGAGCGAAGCACATCTCTCGCGAAGCTGGGCGTCCTGCCCGGCTGTTCCGAGGGTGGTGACGAGCTGGGAGCGGAGGGTCGGTACCCGCTCGCCTTCCTCGGAGGCGCGCGACCACCCGATCGTGTCGAGAACCGGTCCGAGCAGCAAACGCGTGTAAGCGGCCAGGGCTGGGAGCTGGTCATCGCTCAGGGCATGCTGCAGGAACGATATCGCTCCGGTAACTTCTCCCCACACGCTCGGATCGTCATGTGCGCCGAGGGACTCTCCAAGGGCGAGAAATCCTCCGAGCTCGCCACGGCCTGCGACAACTTCGGCCCACGTGTCGCCCAGGATGTTGAACCGCTCGAGAGGGTCCAGGTCATTCATCCGGCTCGCCAGGACATGCAGGTGCTGAGCAGGGTAGGCCACGCGGTAGAAGCCCGAGCCGCCGGAGTTCAGCACCACTGGGCCCGGCCCGTCGAGCGGTAGGTGCTCGGGCGCACTTCCGAGCAACGCCCGGGTCTCGGCGCCTGGATCCTGCCCGCCGCCGGTTCGGCTGGACGTGGGAAGTGTTCTTGCAATGATCGGGATCTTCCATTGCTCGGCTATGGAGCTGTGCGCGCCAGGACGGGGTGGTGCATACGAGAAGGGTGCCTGGGCCAGGTCCACGCCGCCGTCGTATGGGTCGGCGCGGACGACGGGGAACCCGCCTTGGAGGATCCAGGTGTCCATGATCGATCGCACAGGCGCCCCTGTCGCCTGCTCGAGGGCGTCCCAGAGATCGGCAGTCTCGGTGTTGGCGAGGCGATGCTGCGCAAGGTAGCGGCGGATGCCGTCCCGGAACTTGTCGGGACCCAGGTAGCGCTCGAGCATTCTGAGCACCCCTGCGCCCTTCTGGTACGTGAGGACGTCGAACATGCCCTGGGCCTCCTCGGGTGGCCCGACGGGGTACTCGATCGGTCTTGTGGAATGGAGCGCGTCGGTTGCCATCGCTACCTCGCGTTCGGCGCCGAAGCTCACCCAACGCTGCCAATCAGGACGGAAATGGTCGACGCACATCAGCTCCATGAGCGTGGCGAAGGCCTCGTTAAGCCATATGCCGTTCCACCACTTCATGGTCACGAGATCACCGAACCACATGTGGGCTATCTCGTGGGACACGACGTCTGCCACTCGCTCCAGCTCCACCCGTGAGGCTCGCTCGGGATCGACGAGCAATGCCGACTCGCGAAATGTCACGCACCCCAGGTTCTCCATGGCTCCGAAGGCGAAGTCGGGGATTGCGATGAGGTCCAGCTTCTCTGCGGGGTATGGCAGGCCGAAGAACTCCGAGAAGAACTCGAGCGCGTGGGCGGCTACATCGAGAGCGAACGCCGTCAGGCCTTCCTTGCCCGGAACGTGGACAACCCGCAGGGGCGTGCCGTTCGAAGCGGTGCCGTCCGTGGCCTCCAGCGGCCCTATGACGAACGCGACCAGATAGGTGGACATGGGGATCGTGTCTTCGAAGCGGACCCGGTGGCCTCCGTCGATCGGCTCGTCGTCAGCGATGGGGCCATTGGAGAATGCCGAGAGCCCGGCTGGAACGTCGAGGGTGATGGAGAACACTGCCTTGGCGTCGGGCTCGTCGAAGCAGGGGAATGCGCGTCGCGCGTCGGTGGCCTCGAATTGCGTGGTAGCGATGGTCCTGGTGACGCCGCCAGAATCGACGAACGTAGAGCGGTAGAAACCGTGGAGCTTGTCATTCAGGATCCCGGAGAACTCGATGGTGATGACGATGTCCCCGCTGTCGATCTCCTGGCCCAGGTTGAGCGTCACACGCTCCGCAGCGGCGTCGAGCTCGGTGGTCGCGTCATGAGTGGGGCCGCCGGCAGCCGTGACGGTCGCCGTCTGCACAGCCAGATCCGCGGCGTTCATGGTGATGGTGGCTGTCGGTGCCGCCAGGTGAGCTTCTATCCTCACCTTGCCCGTGAAGGTCGCCTTGTCGAGGTCTGGCGCCAGGTGCAGCTCGTAGCGCTGTGGGGAGACGCCTGGTGGGAGCCTGTAGGAGGCGACGGATCCGGCATCGCCGGAGAAGGGTGCGGCTGGAGTGGTTCCGGGAGATTCGGTCATCGGTCGCAGGCTAGCCCGATCGGCGGGTCCTGGTGCCGCCATGGGATCCGGCTATTGTGCCCTGGCGTGAAGGAGCCGGTGGATTCATCGCAGACCGACGATGGGCGTCTCGACGTCGTCGCAGTGGGATCAGCCCTGGTGGACGTGGTGGCGCGCGTCGAGGAGAACGTGATCGGACGCGCACAGCTCGTCAAGAGCACCATGGAGCTCACCGACCTGGACCGTTCGAGGCGTATCTACGATCTGCTGGGCCCGGCGGTCGAAAGCTCTGGCGGCTCTGCAGCCAACACCGCAGCCGGGGTTGCCGCGCTCGGGGGCAAGGTGGGTTACGTCGGCAAAGTGGCTCCAGATGGGTTTGGTGCCATCTTCGCTCATGACCTGGCTGCGATGGGAGTCGAGCTGGCCGGCTCGATGCTGGTCCCACCGACGGGCCACCTCGACGCCGTGGCCGAGGAGGTAGCTGGCGGCGAGATGGGGGAGGACGTGGGCACGGGTCGCTGCCTGGTGCTCGTGACTCCGGATGGTGAGCGGACGATGGCGACGCACCTCGGAGTGGCCTCGACTCTCGACGTTCAGGACATAGACGAGGCTCTGGTGGCGAGAGCGGAGATTCTCTATCTGGAGGGATACCTATGGGATCTAGCGCCGGCCAAGCAGGCCATGAGGCGAGCCATAGAGGTGGCTCACGGGGCTGAAGCGGCGGTCGCGCTCACCGTTTCGGATCCTTTCTGCGTCGGGCGTCACCGGGCGGACTTCCTGGAGCTTGTGGAGGGTGAGATCGACATCCTGTTCGCCAACGAGGAAGAGGCGCTGATGCTGTTCGGTGAGACTTCGCTCGACCAGGTGATCGACGCGGCCCGAGAAACCGGCTTGCTGGTCGCGCTTACAAGGGGAGCGGCCGGATCAGTCATAATCGGACCGCAAGGCTGGGTTGAGGTGCCTGCCGTTCGCGTTCGATCCGTCGTCGATACCACGGGGGCTGGCGATCTGTACGCTGCAGGGTTCCTGTACGGCTTGACTCATGGGGGAGATCCTGAGGACGCTGCCCGTCTCGGGTCCCTGTGTGCGGCCGAGATAGTGAGCCATCTAGGTGCCCGTCCCGAGGATGATCTGCGCCGGCTCGTGGATCGCTGATCGGGTCGGGATCGGCGAGTCCAAGCCTCCCTCCGGCACGTCTAGGACAACCGGCCTGCCGAGCGCTGGCCAGTTCCGTGGACCACCGGGGAACGAGGCGGTGCGAGCGTCAGGCGGTGTCCTCAGTGGGATCCGGTGGCAGGTAGGGCAGATCGAGGTCGCCGAGGCGGACGAGCACCGAGGCCACCCATCGGGCCAGGTTGCCGATCGGATCTGCGAGCTGCGAGGCATCCTCGAGGGCTCCTTCCTCCAGGCGTATGGTTCCTTGGTAGCTCGTCTCGACGGCATATCGAGGATTGTTGCCACCGGGGTCGTATGCCTGCTCGATCACCGAGCCTCCACGGATCAACGAGTCGGTTCCGACCGGTGGGCTCTCGTCTGGAAGGCACCGGAGGATGCTTTCGAGCTCCGGTGTGCTTGCCAGGCGCTGCTGGCGCAGGGTTATCTCTACCACGATCTCCGGTAGGTCCTCGGCCGGCTCGCCTATGGACCAGGATCTGTATGAGCTCTGGCTCCAGGTGGGCCAGTCTATGGATATGTCGGCGCGGACCCTGGGGGGCTGCTCCTCTCCAGGAAGGCTGTAGGAGGTCTCCCATGACACGTCTCCCAGGAAGACGTCGACCTGGAAGCGCTCCTCGACAGCCTGGCGTTGGAGGAGGGCGTCGTCGAGAGCGTGGCGGGTGGTTGAGATGACGTCTGCCAGTATGTGGTCGATCATGGTTGCACAGACGCTACCGTTCCTAAGGTGACCATCACTTCCACTGTCCCATGGACTCAACGCAGGGTGCTGTCCTACGCTCACCAAGGTGGAGCCTGGGAGGCTCCGTCCTCGACGCTCTACGCGATCCGGCGTGCCCTGGAGCTGGGCGTCACCGGCATAGAGCTCGACGTTCACGGAACCGCTGACGGCTACCTGGTCGTATGCCATGACGCCACAGTCGACCGCACGACCAACTCCACCGGTGCTATAGCCGACCTGACTCTGGCAGAGCTGAAGAAGCTCGACAACGCCTACTGGTTCGTTCCCGGAGCCGATGTGACCCCAGGCCTCGATCCGGCTGCCTACCCGTGGCGCGGCCGCGCACCAGATGATCCCGACTTCGCCGTGGCAGAGCTCGGCAGCGTGCTGGATGTGCTGGCCCCGTACCCGACGGTGGCGGTCAACCTCGATATCAAGGCCACGGCACCGAGCGTGCGGCCCTACGAGAAGGCCCTTGCGCAGATGCTAATGGATCATGGTCGTGTCGACGGCGTGATAGTGGCATCGTTTCACGACGCGGCGACCGAGACGTTCTCACGGTACGCACCGCAGATCGCGACATCGGCCGGCACTGAGGCGACCACCCGGTTCTGGCAGGCCGTTCAGGAGGGCGAGGACCCTCCCCGTATGCGCCATGTCGCGCTACAGGTCCCGGCGTCGCGTGCCGGCATGGTTGTCGTCGATGAGCGCTTCGTGGCCGCGGCACACCGGATCGGCCTGGCAGTGCATGTCTGGACCGTCAACGACGAACCCGAGATGGACCGGCTGATCGATCTGGGGGTCGACGGCATCATCTCGGACGTGCCGAGCGTCTTGGTGCCGGTGCTCGCAAGGCGGGGAGTCGCATGGCAGGGCTGATACCCGGCAAATGCTCCAGAAGCGGTTCTAGCCTCTGCCGGCGTTGGGTCGCTTGCCGTGGTTCGCGTTCTTCTTACTGCGGATCTTGCGCTTGGTGGTCCTCTTGGACATGGAGGGCGAGGTTACAGCGCGCGCGCGACAGCGGGCCAACCGGGTGACGGTGGGGCGCATCCGGGCGAGTAGCGTTGAGGCCGATGGAGCGCATAGGACTTGTCGGATTGCCGAACTCGGGCAAGACATCGCTGTTCAACGCGCTTACAGGGGGATCGGCCATGGTCGCCTCCCATCCCTTTACCACTACCGAGACCTCGGTAGGGGTGGCAGCCTTACCGGATGCCCGCCTGGACGCTCTGTCCGAGATGAGCCGCAGCCGCAAGACGGTCCGAGCCGGCGTGGAAGTCGTGGACATAGCGGGTCTCGTGGCGGGCTCCTCCACCGGCGAGGGCCTTGGTAACCGGTTCTTGGCCGGGATCCGCGAAGTAGATGCCCTGTGTGTCGTGCTGAGGGCGTTCGATGATCCAGAGGTGGCGGGAGAGAACGATCCGCTCGAGGCTCTCGGAACCCTCGAGCTGGAGCTGGTGCTGGCAGACCTTGCCACGGTCGATGCCCAGCTCGACAAGCGGCGCAAGGCCGCCCGAGTGGACAAGTCGCTCTCTGCGCAGTTGGAGAGCATCGAGGAGGCTCAGAGCGTCCTGTCGGCGGGCACTCCGCTTTACCGGGCCGGGCTCGGCCCCGAGCACAGCCACGCAAGGCGGGAGCTGTTCCTCCTAACCGACAAGCCCGTCCTGGTCGTGGTGAACCTCGGAGAGGACCAGCTCGATAAGGCCGAGCCGATCGTGGATGGCATCTCCGCTGCTCTATCGGATGCTCCGCCCGGCGCGCCGGGCGCGCCGGTGGAGGTTCTCGGCGCCTGCGTCCAGCTCGAGGCCGAGGCCGCCCAGCTGACCTCGAGTGAGCGCCTGGAGCTGCTGGAGGGCTTCGGCCTCGGTGAAGGGGCGCTTGCACGCGTGGCGCGTGCGGCCTATCACCTGATCGGGAGGCGTACATTCTTCACCACCGGCGACAAGGAATCGCGCGCGTGGAGCTTCCGTAGCGGTGCAACGGCACCCGAGTGCGCTGGGGTCATCCACTCCGATCTCCAGCGTGGTTTCATACGGGCCGAGGTGATCCACTATGACGAGCTGCTTCAGCTCGGATCCTGGACAGCGGCGAAATCGGCAGGCAAGCTTCGCTTGGAGGGCAAGGAGTACCACGTTGCGGATGGTGACGTGCTGGAGATCCGCTTCAACGTCTAGAGAGGTCCGGTGACCTCTCCGACCCTAAGCGTTGGAAATGGCTCGAGGGCGCTTTGATGGCGGAGTGCTGGCTGCTGCGCGAGCGCGAGGTCCTTGCGAGCGTCGAGGTGGCGGACTCCTTCCTGGCTCGTGGCCGGGGGCTTCTCGGGCTCGACGGCTTCGACGGTGCCATGCTCCTGCCGCACACCAAGGCCGTCCATACGTTGGGGATGCGGTTTGCCATAGACGTCGCATTCCTCGACAAGAACCTTGTCGTGGTGGACGTCGTCCAGATGGGGACCTGGCGTATCGGACTACCCAGGCTGCGAGCGCGTAGCGTGCTCGAAGCCGAGGCGGGTGCCTTCGAAAGATGGAACTTGCAAAGTGGCGATCGCCTGGAGCTGAAGGGCAGCGGGTGATCCAAGCCGTCTCGTGGAGGATGTAGGCATGGTCGGCACTGAGCCGGGACGCCTGGTGCTCGTGGCTACCCCGATTGGAAATCTCGGGGATCTCTCGCCGAGGGCGCTCGGGGTATTCGCAGATTGCGATGTGCTCTATTGCGAGGACACCAGGCGTACCAGGGCTCTGCTGTCCTACGCGGGGCTTCGGGGAGTACGGCTGGTCTCACTTCATGAGCACAATGAAGCCGAGCGGATCCCCGAGATCATCGATCGGATCGCTGCGGGCGAGACAGTCGCAGTGGCTAGTGACGCAGGGCTACCCGGCATATCCGACCCCGGAGGACGTGTGGTCGCCGCGGTGATAGCGGAGGGGCTTGACGTCGATGCCATCCCTGGTCCCAATGCAGCGCTCACGGCTCTCGTGCTGAGCGGGTTCAGGTTGGATCGGTTCTGCTTCGAGGGGTTCCTGCCACGGGCCGGCATGCAACGGCGGCAGCGCTTGGCCGCATTGGCCGACGAGAGACGGACTGTCGCCTTGCACGAGGCACCCGGCCGCCTGGCTCACACCCTCGGGGACCTGGCGGCGTCTTGCGGAGTCGCGAGGCGTGTAGCGGTGGCGCGGGAGCTCACCAAGGTCCACCAGGAGATATGGCGCGGTGCGCTTGGTGACGCGCTCGGATGGGCGTCAGCGGTAGAGCCCCGTGGAGAGATGGTGATCGTCCTCGACGGAGCCGCAGATCCACCAGGTGCCTCCGATGCCGACGTAGCGGACGAGATGCTTCGTGAGCTGGCAGCAGGCGCAGGGGTGCGTCGAGCAGCCGGCTCCGTGGCGGGCAGGCTCGGAGTATCGAAGCACAAAGCTTACGAGATCGGCTTAACCTTGAGAACCATGAGCGGTGGGCAGCCCCCGGAAGGTCGAGACCTTGCCCGGGCCACGTTCGCAGCCGGCTGCTTCTGGGGAGTCGAGGAGCTGTTCCGGTCGGTTCCAGGTGTGCTGGACGCCGTAGCGGGCTACACGGGTGGTTCCGTCGAGGCTCCTACCTACGAGATGGTCTGCACCGGAACCACCGGCCACGCCGAGGCTGTCATGGTGACTTACGACCCATCCGTTGTCAGCTACGACCACCTGCTGGAGCAGTTCTGGCGGCATCACGACCCTACGACGATCGATCGGCAGGGTCCCGACATCGGGTCCCAGTACCGGTCGGCGGTGTTCGTCCACGACGATGACCAGCGCCGGGCTGCATTGGAATCTCTGGATCGCCATCAGGCCCGTTTCGACCGGAAGATCGTCACCGAGATCGTCCCGGCATCGAGGTTCTGGCGTGCGGAGGATTACCACCAGCGCTATGTCGAGCGCACTGGCCGTGGGGCGTGCCATGTGGCCAACTGGTGATCCGCAGCTCTGGCTTTCCGGGATGCGGCGCGCGAGTCGGTACGCTACTGGCAGTGTCGCGCTTCTATCTGACCACGCCGATCTACTACGTCAACGACGTGCCGCATCTTGGGCATGCCTACACGATGGTGACTGCGGACGCGCTGGCTCGCTGGCACCGTCTTGTCGGTGACGAGGTCTTCTTCCTGACCGGTACTGATGAGCATGGTCTGAAGGTCGCTCAGGCGGCCGAGGCGAACGGGATGACCCCGCGCGAATGGACCGACAGCACGTCGCGGCGATTCATCGAGGCATGGAGAGAGCTCGACATATCCAATGACGACTTCATCCGTACCACCGAGGAGCGTCACTATCGGACTGTCCAGGAGTTCCTGGGGAAGATCTACGACAACGGCTACATCCGCCTCGGAACCTATCGCGGCCTGTACTGCGTCGGCTGCGAGGCGTACTATACCGACGACGAGCTGGATGAAGGCCGGATCTGCCCTGTCCACCTGCGTCCGGTAGAGGAGATCGAGGAGGAGAACTACTTCTTCGCGTTGAGCGAGTTCCAGCAGCGGCTTCTCGAGTGGTACGAGTCCTCACCGAGCTCCGTGCTCCCCGAGTCCAAGCGCAACGAAGCAGTCGGGTTCATCAAGGGCGGGCTGGATGACATCTCCATCACCCGCACGTCGATCAGGTGGGGAGTGCCGGTCCCGTGGAACGAGGAGCACGTCTTCTACGTATGGTATGACGCACTGGTCAACTACCTGACCGCCATCGGCTATGGGTCCGATCCGGCTCGCTTCGACGCGTGGTGGCCGGCAGTGCACCATCTGATAGGCAAGGACATAATTCGGTTTCACTGCGTGTGGTGGCCGGCAATGTGCATGGCGGCTGGCATTGCTCCGCCTGCACATGTGCTGGTTCACGGCTGGCTCCTCGTTTCAGGCGAGAAGATGGCAAAGTCGCGTCTGAACCAGATAGCACCGAGTGACCTCGCCGCTCAGTTCGGGGTGGATGCGCTCAGGTACCACCTTCTAGCCGATACGCCGCTTGGTGCCGACGGGGATTTCTCCTACGAAGGAATGACGGGTCGCTACAACGCGGATCTCGCCAATAATCTCGGCAACCTCTTGGCCAGGGTCTCGGCGGTCGTGTCATCGAAATGCGGAGGCGTGGGCCCGCCGCCGCCGCCCGACGTCTCGGGACGTCTCGCATCGACGGCCGCCACGGTGCTGGCCGAGGCGGTTGAGGCTTGGGAACGTTACTCGGCGCGTGACGCGCTGGCGGCCGCGTGGAGGCTTATCCGCGAGACCAACTCAGAGCTCGAGGCCACCGAGCCGTGGAAGCTGCCGCCTGGGCCCCAGGTGGACGCGGTTCTGGGCAGCGCCCTCGAGGCGCTGCGCATAGTGGCACTGCTGTGCGCGCCGGCTATGCCCTCTACATCCAGGGAGATCTGGCGCCGTCTGGGTATGCCCGATGGCATCGAGGCATGTCGTCTTCCTGGCGATGCCAGGTGGGGCGGATATCCAGGAGGGCTCGCAGTCGAGAAGGGTCCACCACTGTTCCCGCGCCGATCTGCATGAGCACCGCATGTGGAGCTGGGAAGGAAGTGGAGGTTGACCCAGCGGCGACGCCCCGCTGGTTCGACTCCCATTGCCACCTGCAGGATGCGTATGTCGAGGGACGCAACGAGGCGGCCGTCGAGGCTAGAGAGGCCAGGGATGCCGGAGTGTCGGGCTTGGTGTGTGCCGGCACGAATCCGACGACTTCGCGCCAGGCGGTGGCGTTGGCGCGCGACCTGTCGGATGGAGTCCGGCGAGGATCCTGGACCGGCAACGAGGCGTTCGGTGCATGGGCTACGGTCGGCCTGCATCCTCATGACGCCTCCGACGGGGTGGATGAGACTGCTGCCCTGATCGGTGGCGAGGTGGAGGCCAATCCCGGGGTGGTGGTGGGCGTGGGGGAGTGCGGGCTCGACTACCATTACGATCATTCAGCACGTCCGATGCAGCGATCGGCCTTTGCTGTCCAGGTTGGCCTGGCGAAGCGTCATGGGCTCGCCCTGGTCGTCCATACCCGGGAAGCTTGGGACGATACGCTCGACATCCTGCGCGCCGAGGGACCTCCCGAGCGTACGGTGATCCATTGCTTCACCGGTGGGCCCGAAGAGGCACGACGCTGCCTGGATCTGGGGGCGTACCTGTCGTTCAGCGGCATCGTTACCTTCGGCAATGCCAGCCAGGTTCGTGAAGCGGCTGTCGTGTGCCCTTCTGATCGCCTGCTTGTCGAGACCGACTCGCCGTTCCTCGCTCCGGTTCCCTATCGCGGGAAGGCCAACCGGCCCGCACTCGTAGCGATAGTCGGAGAGGCCGTGGCATCGTTGCGCGGGGTGGCTGCTCACGAGCTGGCCAGGTCGTCGACGAAAGCGGCGGCAGCGGCATTTGCGCTCGGCAGGAGCGGTTAGCGGTCGGCTGCATCCTCCGATGCCGACCCATGTCCATGTGCCGACTCGCAGCGAGATCACCGAGCTGCTCAGTAGCAACGGGCTCCATCCGAGCCGGGCGCTCGGCCAGAACTTCGTGGTGGACCCGAACACCGTGAGGCGTGTGGTGAGGCTGGCGGACGTCGTGCCGGGACAACATGTGGTAGAGATAGGTGCTGGCCTCGGTAGCTTGACGATCGCGCTGGTCGAGGCGGGTGCAAAGGTGACTGCCTTGGAGGTGGATCGGGGGATCCTCCCAGTGCTGAGGGGAATTGTCGAGCCCCTGGGGGTCCGGGTGATCGACGCCGACGCGCTCGCAGTGGATTGGCAAGCCCTGCTCGGCGTGCGAGGCGCAGGCGATGTCGCCAGCCCCCCTGGGGCATCGTGGTCGCTCGTGGCGAACCTTCCTTACAACATCGCCGTACCAGTAGTCCTGCGGGCTCTGGACGAAGCGGGCGATATCGGCTCCATGTTGGTAATGGTCCAGCGAGAGGTAGGCGAGAGATTGGCAGCACTACCGGGTGACGACTTGTACGGAGCGGTGTCGGTGAAGGTTGCCTACCATGCTCATGCCACGGTCGTGGGACGCGTGCCCGCGACGGTTTTCCTGCCACGCCCGAAGGTGGAGTCGGTCCTGGTGCGTATAGACAGGCGACCGGCTGTGGCGGTAGATCCTGACGTCGTCTCGCATGACCGGCTCCTCGCGCTAGTTCACGCAGGGTTCGCCCAGCGCCGTAAGATGCTACGTCGGTCTCTGGCAGGTCTGGTCACGCCCGAGGTGTTCGACGCCGCTCGAGTGGCCCCCACTTCGAGGGCGGAGGAGCTCGGGGTGGAGGACTGGGGAAGATTGGCTGCAGGACTGGAACGACGGGTAGAGCGGCCGAGGTGAGTCACGTGGAGCTTTACAAGCCAGCAGGAAGCTCCGCACATCCAGCGGGCACGGGCGTGGGTCGGGCAGCTGCCGGGCTCGTTCCCACCATGCCGGTGGCCGGGGCGAAGACACTCGTTGCCCCGGCGAAGCTGACCTTGTCCTTACGCGTTACAGGAACGCGCCCGGATGGTTACCATCTCATCGATTCCGAGATGGTGACGATCAATCTGTTCGATACGCTCACGTTCGAGCCGGGCAGGGGCATTGCCACGGTTGACAACGTGGTCGGTGCACAGGGGCTCTACGAGATGCCGGAATCCGCCGCGAATCTCGTTCACCAGGCCCTGGTCAGGGTTGGCAGGGATGTCGCTGTCAGGTTGGTCAAGACGATTCCCATCGGGGCCGGTTTGGGAGGAGGCTCGGCCGACGCCGCTGCAGTCCTCCGATGGGCAGGTCGCACGGAGATAGCCACGGCAGCGAGGCTTGGCTCCGATGTCCCCTTCTGCGTGTCGGGCGGGCGGGCGAGGGTGACAGGGGTGGGCGAGGTGGTGGAGCCTCTTGAGTTCCAGGATCGTCGCTTCGTGCTATTGATACCTCCTATCGTCGTGGACACTGGCTCCGTTTACAAGATGTGGGACAGCCTCGCCTGGACCGGTGGCGGTGTCAGGACCGCGAACGGGAGTGGCAACGGCCCCGGTGTCGCCGGCAGGGTGGCTCGTGGTGGTAACGACCTGGAGGCGCCGGCAGTGGCCGCGGCCCCGGAGCTGGCCCGTTGGCGCGATGCCCTCGGCGACTTGACGGGGCGCTCCCCACGGCTGGCCGGGAGCGGCTCGACATGGTTCGTCGAGGGTGAGCCCGACCAACTCGGGATAGGCGACCGGACCTTCCTGGTGCTACGTGGAGCGCGAGCTCCGCTGGTGGCCGTTCGTACCGTTCCGCCGATGCCGCTTGTGCCATCGGCCGAGAGCTGAGCGCAGAGAACCACAGAGCTCGGGATCGGCGGAACTGCCGGGCATCATGTGCTCGGTGCTGGCTGCAGCCCTAGGATGTCGGCATCGTCGAAGGTCGAGGCCGGGCGTGAGTTGTGCAGGCCTGATCCGTTGTCGCCAGGGTGACACACGATAGAGAGGGGACGGACGTGGGGAAGCTGGGCGAGCCGGATGGGAGACGACCAGGCAGCTTGAGCCGGCGGGACCTGCTCAAGGCCGGAGCCGCAGTAGGTGCCGTCGGGCTGACGGGTCTGCCCGGAATCCCGCTGGGTGAGGCTGCCATGCGTCACAGCGTTGCCAGGGCAGCAGCCACCTCACCTGCCGGCAGTGACCTGGGTGCTGTGGAGCACATCGTTTTCCTCATGATGGAGAACCGCTCCTTCGATCACTATTTCGGCAGCTACAGGGGGGTTAGGGGGTTCGACGATCATCCGCCGGACTCCCTCGGAGCCTTCGAGCAGGATTTTCCCGGGAACACGACGCTCGCGCCTGTGGGGAAGCTCTTGCCTTTCCATCTGGATACGGCCAGGTACAACGCGGAGTGCACGGTGGATCTCACCCACAACTGGGGTCCACAGCATCAGTGCTGGGACGGTGGGAGGATGGACGCGTTCGTCCGGGTTCACACAAGCTCTGCAAACGAGGGTGTGAAGAATGGTCCACTGACCATGGGCTACTACACCCGTGCGGACCTTGCGTACTACTACGCCCTCGCTGATGCCTTCACCATCTGTGACGGCTATCACTGCTCGATACTGGGCCCCACCCATCCGAACCGCCTGATGTCGCTGTCTGCCTCCATCGATCCTGCCGGCGGCCACGGTGGGCCGGTGGTCACCACCAATCCATCTCCGGACGCGCGATGGAGCTGCAGCTGGACGACGATGCCCGAGGTGCTGCAGGACGCCGGGATCAGCTGGAAGGTCTACCATCCATCGAGCACTGACCCCAGCTACCCACCCCCGACCTGGTCTGACGCCCTTTACTCACCTACGGCAAATCCCGAGGTCATGTTCGCGACCGACGAGGTGCTCCCGTATTTCAAGCAGTACGAGCTGCCAACCTCGACTCTGTACCAGAAGGCATTCCTTCCAACCTTCCCGGACGAGTTCACCAGCGACATCCGCAACGGGACCCTTCCGTCGGTATCGTGGATGATCCCGCCGCTCGGCTATGACGAGCATCCCGCGGCCCCACCTGTGCGCGGGGAGTATTTCACCTCGCTAGTGCTCGATGCACTGACCGCGAATCCAGAGATATGGGCCAAGACAGTGCTCTTCCTCATGTACGACGAGAACGACGGCTTCTTCGACCATGTTCCGCCGCCGGTAGCACCGCCTGGCACCCCGGGGGAGTACCTGACGGTGAGCCCGTTGCCCTCGGGCGCTTCGGGCATAGCCGGCCCGCTCGGGCTCGGGATGCGCGTTCCCATGCTGGTGATCTCTCCGTTCAGCCTGGGTGGCCACATCGCGTCGGAGACATTCGACCACACCTCCCAGTTGCGTTTCCTCGAGACCCGCTTCGGGGTGGAGGTGCCGAACCTCTCGGCTTGGCGGCGGAGCGTGACGGGTGATCTGACCTCGACGCTGCAGCTGTCATCGCCGAGCTATGTCGTTCCGCTGTTGCCGCCCACCTCGAACAATCCTCCCGTTGTCGCCAACCAGTGCACCATCGAGGAGCAGTCGACCGAGCTCGGGGGTAGCAGTCCGGTCCTGCCTGAAGTGCAGACCATGCCTACCCAGGAATCGCCGGTAGCCTCAGGCGAGGGCTACTGGCTCGTGGGAGCAGACGGCGGCGTGTTCGCCTTCGGAGATGCGGCTTTCTACGGCTCGGAGGGCGGCAAGCGCCTGAACGCATCGATCGTCGGCATGGCGGCCACCCCGGACGGGGGAGGCTACTGGCTCGTGGGAGCAGACGGCGGCGTGTTCGCCTTCGGAGATGCGGCTTTCTACGGCTCGGAGGGCGGCAAGCGCCTGAACGCATCGATCGTCGGCATGGCGGCCGGTTGACCAGAGGTGCCCCGCGAGCCACTGGCTCGCGCTGCCGGAGAGAAGGTCGGCTCCGACAAGCCGCAGTGTCTGGTGGACAGCCAGAACGGGCGCCGATAGCTATACCGGATCCGGACAGCTCGAGACGATCACGAGGTGGGTGATGTCTGCATGCTTGCTCGCGTACATGGCGCGGTCCGCATCACGGAACAGGCATTCCGCGCACGAGGTCTGGCAACTGGCCCGGGCTGTGTCGCGCTGGTAACGATCACCGTTTTCTCCC
>JAJZJN010000185.1 GCA_021851165.1 Actinomycetes bacterium | reverse complement strand
GGCCGCGCGCGGGGAGTTCCCGTGGCCGTCCCTGGGGCGACCCGGTGTCCGTCCGCGGGGACTTTCCGTGGCCGTCCGCGGGGAATTCTCATGGCCGCCTGTGGGGAGATCGCCATGACCGTTGACATCGTCTCGCCCTCGCTGCCGATCTCGTGACCGGCACGCGGACCTTGGGTCGCCTCGCCGAAGCACAGACCGCGCTCCTGGGCGACACCGTGGCCGACGATCCGTTCTACGACACCCTCGCTCGATGCATCACGTGCACGTGGAGGGGGTCAGCCTCCGCCCTCCTGGCCAAGATAGACCCTGACGGGACGCTGGCCCGCCAGCACGGTCGCCAGTGGCCGACGGCCAAGGGCGTCTCCGCCCGTTTGAAGCGCTCGCGCCGTGCCCTGGAACTCGGTGGATGGGGCCTTGCCGTCAATCACGCGGGGCACCACGGACAGGTCTGGACGATCACCCCCCCACCCGTTTGACGCCCTGACACTTTCAGGACGTAGCAGGAGGCACTCTCTCACTCCCCTGTGATCGTCGTTTGCCGCTACCGCCACAGCGCTGCATGGAGCCGGCCCGTCTTCGGTGTCACCCACCGCTGGGTCCCGGCGAGCGTGCTGAACAATCGGGACCCATCGCGACGATCGCCACCTCCGCTGTCATGCCTCGCGGATCGCGTTGCGCCTCGCGCCGCCCGGTCGCATCGCGGGGAAACTCGCCCAATCGAGGGAAGCTGGCAATTGACTTCCCCCTCAGCCCCTCCCTGTGAGCTGCGTGTTTGCAACCGCCGCCGACCTTCGATGTGGCACTTCCCCCAACTCCCCCCGAGCTTCCCCACCTCTGAACAGGCTTTATGGGGGAAGTCCTCTCTCTTCTTGGAACATATGACGAGGAGGGGGGGTGGTAGGGAGCTATAGAAAAGAGGGCAGAACACCGGCTTCCCCCCGACTGTCGCCATTTTTCCTGGTCACACCCCATAACGCCCCCCGTCGCTCTTCCCCCGGCTTTCCCCCCCTCCCTGCGCCTGTTCCTGCTCGCCAGATGGCCGGATCGGTCCATCTGCCCCCATTGGGCATGAAGGCCCTCACCCTTCTTGCAGCCATACTCGCTCCCAGTTTCGTGTTCGGTCTCGTCATCTTGGCCGGCGGGGCAGCCGGCCCAGCCACCCAGCAGTCCACCCTCACCGCCTTGGTGAGCGAGGCCCAGTGCAAGGGGACCGGAACGCTGGCGACGTTGACGCCTGCGCAGTCATCCAACGCCCAGA
Organism: Actinomycetes bacterium; assembly: GCA_021851165.1. Taxonomy (GTDB): domain Bacteria; phylum Actinomycetota; class Acidimicrobiia; order Acidimicrobiales; family JAJZJN01; genus JAJZJN01. The sequence continues at coordinate 2,577 of JAJZJN010000185.1, read as the reverse complement.
TCATCGTCTCGGTGGTAGCGGCTGCAAGCGGCGAGAGTGCACGGGCGGAGCAGATCGCTCTCATGGTTGCGCTGACCGAGAGTGACCTGCACAACGACGGCCCTCGCAGCGGGAACGCCGGATCGCTCGGCTTGTTCCAGCAGCGCACCACAGCCGGGTGGGGTTCGGATGCCGAGGAGATGGACCCCGCCGACGCCACGGCCATGTTCATCGAGCACCTGCTCGATCTCCCCGGCTGGCAGGCCATGGCGCCGTGGTTGGCTGCTCAGGCAGTCCAGCGCTCGGCGTTCTCCAGCGGCTCGAACTACAAGAAGAACTGGGTGCCAGCAGGGATGATCCTCGCTTCGATCACCACAACCTTCACCGCCGGCGGATGCGGCGGCAGCCCTCCTGGCGCCGTGGTCGGCCCGGCCACCTCCTACGGCCTCCCGGCGAGCTACACGATTCCCGCGTCGGCGACCACCGCCGAGCGCCTCGTGCTCACCTACGCGATCAGCAAGCTCGGCTCGCCTTATGTGTGGGGGGCTGCTGGGCCGACGTCGTTCGACTGCTCGGGGCTCACGATGATGGCGTGGCGCCAAGCCGGCGTCAGCCTGGAGCACTACACGGTGGATCAGATGCACGAAGGGCTCGCCGTCTCGCCAGCGGCTATCGCGCCCGGTGACCTGGTGCTCATCCCCGGCGTGGACTCCCCGGGCCCAGGCCTACCCGGCCACGTCGGCATCTACCTCGGAGACGGCCTGGTGGAGTCCGCGGTCGACCCACAAGTCGGCACCGTCGTCCAGTCCTGGACAACGTTCGTCTCCGGCGGCCTCGACGCCGTGGTCAACCCTGCCACCTGAGATGGCTGGATCGGTCGATCTGTCCCCAACAGAAAGGAACCACCCATGCTTTCCACCATCACCCACCTAGGCACCGCGCCCCCCGGAGCGTCGGTCATCGAAGTCGTGGTGGACGTGCTGCTCCTTGGCGCCGCCATCTGCCTCTGCGCCTTTGTGGTGTTGGCGGGCATGTGCAAAGTGTCTCGGCTACGGCGTCGAGCTGGATCGATCGAGGGATCGTCCGATACCACCACGACCCGTAGCCACCAGCCGCCGGCGCGCTGAATACAACCGCCTGTCTCCGCCATGTGATCCCCCGCATCAGACAGACCTCCAAAACCAGAAAGGAACCACCCATGCTTTCCACCATCACCCGGCCGCTACTCGCTGCGACAGTCAACATCACCCCGAACACCAGTGGCCTGCCCGGCATCTCCGAGCTCAAGACGATTGTCGGTGCTCTACTCACCTACGGCCTCATAGCGGCGATCACCGGCCTCGTCGTGTCCTGCATCGTGTGGGCGCTCGGGCACCACTCAGGCAACCCGAATTACAGCTCGAAGGGCAAGACCGGCGTGCTCGCCAGTTTCGTCGCCGCCCTACTCATCGGCGGGGCCGACGTCTTGATCAACTTCTTCGTCGCCGCCGGCCACACCCTCTGACGACAGCCGACTCCGAATCGAGGTCACATCATGCACAGCAACCGGAAGTGGATCGCCGCCGTGGGGGTGATCGTCGTGGTTGGAGTCGTCGCAGCACTCGCCAGCGGTGCGTTCAGCAGCCGTGTCGGTCCTGGCGTAGCGCCGCGTGCGACGATCAGGGCGTCTGAGCGCCACCGCCACACCCTGCGCCCGGTCTACGACCCGCCGAGCCAGGCCAACAGCGCCACCAGCTCAGCCCAGCAGCAAGCCGAGAACACCAGGATCGCCAAGGCGGCCCCGAGCCCCGCCCAGTGGGCGTTAGTTGAGGCCCTGAGGCTCCCTGTTCCTGCCACATCCGCGCAGTTCCCGGCGATCTCCCGCCCCACCCGGCAGAACCCGGACAGCTACGCGACCGCATTCGTAAGCGAGCTGCTCGGGATCAACTTCGCCAAGCAATCCCGCCTGTCGCTACTTGCCTGGGCTGTGTCGGAAACGTCACCTGAGACCATGCCCGGCACTCCCAGCTCCGTTGCCAGCAAGTTCCTCTACTACACCCTCGCCGCCTCGGGTAGCCCCATCCCATCTGCGGCGCGATGGGCAGCGAACGCGGCCGCCGGCGTCGTCTGGTCCGTGGCGAACCCGAGTATGACTACTTGCCCGATCTGGACGCAGGCCCTCGCAACTGGCTGGCAGCCACCGGACCCGCGCATGGACTGTCTCGACGTGACCGGCGACCTCACTGTCACCGAGGCTGGTCTGCCTCCATCGGTCAATCCGTTCTCGCTTCAACTCGGGCTCGGCACCGCTCAGTACCACCACGGCTACGGAGCGATGTCGGTCAACAACTGGACGGTCGGCTGATGGCCTTCTTCGCCACCTTCAATCCGTTTGGTTGGCTCGGCTCCCAGGTCGGCAGTGCCGTAAAGAGCCTGGCTGGTGATGCCTTCGACTCGATGGCCAAGGATTTCGCTGCTGCTGCGACAGCGCTGTTGGCCTGGCTGTGGAGAGAGGTCGGTTCCTCGACAGCTGTCCGCTTCGGCGGGTCGGGGTTCGACCGCCTCGTCGCCGTCGTGATGGGCATCGCCGTGGTAGTCGCCATGGGCCTGTTCTTGGTG
>JAJZJN010000184.1 GCA_021851165.1 Actinomycetes bacterium | reverse complement strand
TCGGATTCGAGGACGGCGGTTAGCGCCGAGGCGAACCCCGCCGACAGCGGTGCACCGCTTCTCGCCAGGCGGGCATGCCAGTCGTCATCGGTGGGAAGGCGGGCCTGGGCCTGCTCCTCGATGGTGTGGCCGAGCACGTAGTAGAAGGCGGCGAAGGTCAGCCAGCCGGCCTCCTTTTGGGGTAGGCCTGCTGTCGAGAGGAGGGAGAAGGCGGCCTCACCGGCACCTAGGGTGTTCCTGCCGGCTACATAGGTACCAGCCACCAGGCGCGCCCCGTCACGGTGGGCGAGCAGCGCTCGGCGCAGCCGGCGTGCCAGGCAATGGAACTGCTCCGCCCAGTCACCGCCGTCGAGATCCTCCCCTACGCCTTCGAGCACGGCCTCGGCCATGGCGTCGAGGAGGGCTTCCTTGCTCGGGACGTGTCGGTAGAGGGCGCTCGCCCGCACCCCAAGGCGCTCGCCGAGCCTACGCAGGGTTAGCCCGTCGAGGCCGTCGTCGTCCAGGAGGCCCAAGGCGCCCTCGATCACGTCGGCTCGTCGCAGCAGCATCAGCGCCGTCTCGTTCTGGGCACTGCGACATCGTAACCGAACAGTGAACGACGTTCACATCTTCTCGCCAAAGGTGTACACTGTTCACCGTGAACATCGTACACTCTTTGTCATCGCCGTCCAGTCCCGAGGCGAGCCAGCAGGCGATCTCTTCAGCCCTTCCCGCACCAGGGGTGCAGCGACCCCACCTCCCGCTCGCCGTGGTGGTGGCAATCGCGTGCGTGACACAGTTCATGGTGGTCCTCGACTCCACCATCGTCACCGTCGCCCTGCCCGCCATGCGAGCTGGGCTCCACCTCTCGCCCAACCAGCAGCAGTGGGTGCTCTCGGGATACCTCGTAGCGCTCGGGGGCCTCATGCTCGCCGGGGCACGTGCGAGCGATCTGTTCGGCAGGCGCCGGGTGTTCCTCCTCGGACTCGGGATCTTCACCGCAGCGAGCCTGGCAGGCGGCTTGGCGGTGAGCGGAGCGATGCTGCTCGGCGCCCGGATCGCAGAGGGCATCGGCGGGGCGCTCCTTGCTCCTTCGAGCCTGAGCCTTATCACCGCCAGTCACGCGGACCCTGTCGCCCGGCACAGGGCGCTCGCTCTCTGGAGCGTGATGGGCGGCATAGCGAGCTCGTCGGGCCTGGTCCTCGGCGGGGTGCTGACCTCGGCGCTCAGCTGGCGCTGGGTCCTGTTCGTGAACGTCCCGATCGGCGTGGCACTCTTCGCCGTAGCGGCATGGAGCCTCCTGCCAAGTGCCGCAGGGGGAAGACGCCGGCGCCTGGATCTCCCAGCCGCTCTATCCGCCACGATCGGTATCGGACTACTCGCCTACGGGCTGTCGCAGGTGACCGCGAGCGGATGGGGCTCAGCCCAGGTCCTCGGAGCGCTCATTGGCGCAGCAGGGAGCCTCGCCCTCTTCGTCGTTGTCGAGGCCACCCGTCCGGACCCGCTCATCCCGCTCGGTCTGTTCAAGATGGGAAACCTACGGATCGGCAACCTCGTCATGGCGATCCTCGGGGTCACCATGACGGCCGCGCTCTACTTCGTCTCGCTCTACCTCGAGCAACTGCTCGGCAAGAGCGCCCTCGAAGCGGGATTGTCGCTCCTTCCGATGACCGTGGTCATGGTCGCCGTCGGGCTGGGCGCGCGACGGCTGATCGTCGTCTTCGGAGCCCGGCGGCTGCTCGTCACCGGCGCCCTCGTCACGGCAGGTGGTCTCACATGGCTCTCACGCCTGCCGGTGCACCCGGCCTATCTCAGCCATGTGCTCGGCCCCACCCTCGTCACCGCTATCGGGCTCGGGCTCATGCTGCTGCCGGTGACCGTCGCCGCCGTGAACGGTGTGGCCACTACCGATGCCGGTGCAGCCTCCGGGCTCTTGAACGCGGCCCGCCAGCTCGGCGGCGCGCTCGGCCTCGCCGTCCTCTTCAGCGTCGCCCGGTCTGTCGCTGATAGCTCGACGTTGCCCACCCCGGCGGCCGCGACCATCCACGGGTACGGCGTCGCCATCTTGGTCAACGCGGTTGTGTTGTTCCTCGCTGCTGTGCTCGCGATGCTGCTACGCGACCCGCGCGAGACGCACGGCACCGCGTGAGTCCCTGGCTGCCCGACGCCAGCCCTGAGCTCGACGCGCCTCCACCCCCGCAGGGTCGTCGGCATCCTGTCAATGAGCTGGCCGAGGATGGCAGCGCTCAGTGACCCACGTCAGGCATGGCGGGTGCTCCATCCCGAGTCGCTATCTCGACCGCTCAAGTCGTGGTGAAGGGGCCTCGGTCGATGAACCGGTGCAGCCCGGAGACGAAGGCCTCGGCCTGACCCTCGGGCCAGCCAGCAAATGAGGTGCGAAGCGCGCGCCAGAAGCCTCATCCGATCTTCAGCCACGCTGGTCCCCAGTCATCTCGAAGTCGGGCCAGTCCTCGGCAACCACCATCACACCGCTCGGAGCCTGGAGGGCACCAACACTCAGGCGGGCAGCCTCTACCACGTACACATGTGGAGGCGGGGGTAGCGCCCCCACGTAGTAGGTGCCCGGCCCGTAGATCCGGCCATAGCGGATGACGACGCCACCGACATCGAGCACCGCGGCCTCCAGGCACTTCACCGCCTCACCCCCATCTGGCGTCCGGTCCACTCCACCATCGCATCAGGCTCAGCTCCGAGCACGCTATCGACCGCTGCTGCCACCCGGTCGATGCACCGCGGGAGCTCGGCACGCAGCTCTGAATCATCCATAGCGCGATAGGGCGCCTCTCGCTCCTCGAAGCCTCGGGTGGCGGGCACGGGACGGCTATCTGCGTAGGCTTCCAGGTTGCAAGCGACCTCCACCGCGCCAGCGCCTAGATGGGCAGCAATCTCATGCGCCCGCCACATCGAACACCCGGTCAGGGCATCGGGTGAGGTGGCCTCCAAGGCTTCGAGGAATGCCTTGGCTTCGATGGCGAAACCCTCCGAGGGGCGGACGACTATCGGTTGAGTGGTCATGGCGACGAGGCTAGGCGGTAGATCCTTCGGGGTAGTCCAAATCGTTCATGCAGCATTGGCTTTGAACGAGGGAGTCGCGGCAGTTGGCGGTCGGTGAGAAACCGGAACCTTGTCACAGGGCTCAGCGGTCTATGGGCGGCGTGGCTCGCTGGTAGTGCGCACGACTGCATGGTGCCGGCGGTGTGAGCAGAGCGTCGGCCTCGAGGTGGCATCCTCAGTGCGCAAAGCGTGCTACCAGCTGAACAGGCGCTACAGCGCATCCCTATCCGCCCCCGGCTCCAAGAAGATAACCACCGTCGGCTCGTGCCTTCCCCACAGGGTGAGCAGCCGCAGCGGCGGGTCGAGACGAGCACCGACCTGCCCGTCACGGGGAGGCTCCAAGCGGACGGCCAGGAAGCCACCGGAAAGGGAGACGACCACGTCGTCGGGGGGATCGCTGCGGGAGTGCGCGGCAGGCTCTGCGGTCATCATCATCCGTCCCGTGAAGAGCACTGCGTCATCGGCGCGCTGCGCGAGCTGCTGGCGTGCTTGCTTGGAGCATTTGACCTGTTCGAAGAGGCGACGGCGAAGCGTAGCGTCATCCATCGGCCAGTAGGAAGCCTCCCGTTCCCCGAAGTATCAGCAAACATCTCACTGACCTTGGGACCACACGTCAGTGGTCCTTCCCGGGCGGCTGGTTGATTCCAGCCGTGCAACCTTTTCACTGGATGCCTTCGCATCAGGCCACCTCGGACATATGGGTGCCAACTGGCGTCACCGGTGGCTTCGGCTGCCTCGGCACCGTCGGGGTCGGCCAGCTGACCCCAGTAGGCAACCGCACGGG
>JAJZJN010000036.1 GCA_021851165.1 Actinomycetes bacterium | reverse complement strand
CGGCCCTTGACGAACCCGGCCAACCCCACCAGGCCGGCCAACCCCACCAGGCTGGCCAACCCCACCAGGCCGGCCAGCCCGACCGGGCCGGCGAACCGTCGTAGGTCGCTTGGTAGGGCGGGATGCGGCCGTGAGCTTCGCGAACGTCTCGAGCATCGCGGTGCCAAGAACATCGACGTCGGGACAGCCGTCGCGATCGGCGAGGATCCCGATGCCGAGTGAGCCGTTGTACGACAGCGCTGCTATGCCAACCGGCAGGTTGGCCGCCAGGGGCACCACCGGGAACACCTCGAGCATCTGTGCGCCGAGGGCATACAAGGGGAAGTCAGGACCAGGGACATTGGTGACGACCAGGTTGACGAAAGGTTGGTGATGGACTCCCCAGGCGAGGGGAGCTATGAGTGCCTCGGGCAGTGGTTCGGCAAGTGCCTGTAGAAAGGTCCCGGCGAGGGCCTGCTGCTGTCGCTTGCGTATGGCCATGGCCGAGGCGATGGCGCGAAGGATCTGGAGCGGATCGTCCATGCCAAGCGGGACTCGCACGAGCATGGCAGAGATGCGGTTGCCGAGGTGCCCGTCGCCGACGTGGTCGAAGCCCACTGGCACCAGGACCTGGGCCTCGCGCCCGGAAGTCTGCTCTCCACGACCGGCGAGTAGCCGGGATAGCCCTCCTGCCACTGCCGTGAGGAGCACATCGTTGAGTGTCACTGCGTTGGCGCTCTCCACCTGGCGGATATCGGCAAGCGACTCGCGAATGAACACGAGGCGGCGGCCATGGCCTACCCGCACGTTAAGGCTGGAGCGTGGGGCCAGCAGACCCGGGGTGAGCAGCGTGCCCAGTGCTCCGGCGGTGTGGGCAGCTTCAGACAGCGCACGGCGAGGATGCCTGAGGGCACCGATCGATCCTGCCGTGGAGCGCAGAGGCAAGCTCGCGATGTGAGCCAGCTTGCCCCACAGAGCCTTGGGGAGGGTGTGAGGAGGGGTCGGCAACCAGCTCGCGTCGCGTCGCCCCCGGGTGGGTCGGGGTTCTCGGACGGCGTCGAGCAGGACGGTGGCGACCTCGACGCCGGCAAGCCCGTCGGCTAGGGAGTGGTGGATCTTCTCCACGAGTGCCACGCGCCTGCCCTCGACTCCACCGATGAGCCAGAGCTGCCACAGTGGACGACCGGGTTCGAGCGGTTCGGAAAGGATATCGGCGCATAGCTGAGCGAGTTGCTCCTGGGTTCCCGGTGCCGGCAGTGCTGCCTCACGAACGTGGTAGGCGATGTCGAAATCTGCTGAGTCCACCCACACTGGTCGCAGAGCGAGACCTCGGTGGGACTTGACATGCCAGCGCAGCTTCGGCATGTCGCACAGTCGGTCAGCTACTGCCTTGCGGAGGTCGTCCATCCGCAGCTGGCCGTTGGCATCCAGAAGTGGGTGCTCCTCGAAGATTGCAACGGCCCCTATGTGCATGGGCGTGCGCTCCGACTCCAGGTGCAAGAAGGCGGTATCGAGCGGACCGAGGACGCGAGAGGTCTCCACCGCTACAGCCCGTTGCCCATTGGAGAGTCTCCAAGCTGCCGAACGCGTCCCGTGCGTTGATCATACGGCCGTAGCGCTGTCGGTGCTCCACCGTTACAGCCGGCTCGGCGGTCGGCCCAGCCTCAGCCGGCTCGGCGGTCGGCCCAGCCTCAGCCGGCTCGGCGGTCGGCCCAGCCTCAGCCGGCAGCCTGTTGGACCAGCCGCCTGGCGATTACCTTCAATGCGAGGGTCTCGTCGGCTCCCTCGAATATCGACAGCACCCGAGCGTCGACGAACCACCTGCTAACCGGGAACTCCTCGGCATAGCCCATGCCACCGTGGATCTGCATGGCTTCCCGGGTCACCCATTCTGCCGCACGGCAGACGTATGCCTTAACCATCGACGCTTCCAAGGCCCCCCCTCCATTGGCCATTAGCTTCGCGACCTCGTAGGAGAACTGGCGTGTGGCCTGGATGAGCACGGCCATCCTGGCAAGCTTGGCGCGGGTGAGCTGGTAGTCCAGGATCGGACTGCCGAACACCCTTCGGCTGGAGGCGTACTCGTATGCAGCCTCATATGCAGCCTGCATGACGCCCAGGGCACGTGCTGCGGTCTGGAGCCTGCCGTTCTCGAATCCCTGCATCTGCAGGTAGAAGCCCCGGCCGAGGCCTGCTTCGCCGCCGATTAGATTGGCTGCAGGAACGAACCAGTTGTCGAAAGCGATCTCGTAGGAGTGCATGCCTCTGTAGCCGATCGTGTCGATGGCACGTCCTTCCATGCGGCCAGGCGGATCGGAGCGACCCTCCGCTGCAGGATCCTGGGTCAGCTCGAAACCGTGCCCTCCCGCTCGATCCTTCGGAACGACAAACAGCGACAAGCCCCGGTGGGCGAGGCTTCGGTCAGGGTTCGTGCGAGCTAGCAGCATGAGCACGTCGGCGCGAGCGGCGAAGGTGCACCAGGTCTTGACTCCATTGATCAGCCAGCCGCCTTCCGTTGCAGTGGCCGATGTCGTGATTCCCGCTACGTCGGAACCGAAGTCGGGCTCGGTCACAGCCACGGCTGCCATCGTCTCGCCCGACGCGAGCCTGGGGAGCCACTCGCGCTTTTGGTCTTCGGTTCCCCCGTGCACCAGAGCCCGCGAGAGGATCTCGGGCCTGGTTATGAGGGAGCCTCCTATGCCGAGCGATCCCCAGGACAGCTCCTCGGTAGCGATGACCATCCCTAGGTAGTCGCTCTCGCCGCCGGTGGCGAAGCCGCCGTATGCCTCGGGAACCGACAGCCCGAAGGCCCCAAGCTCGCCAAGACCGGTGATGATCTCCTCGGGAACGTCCTCGTTGGCCCTGTGAACGTGCTCGGCATGCGGCCGCACCTGGTCAGCGGCGAACCGGTGGAACGTGTCGCGCACTAGCTCGAAGTCGGTATCGAGATGTCTGTTGCCGATGGTTCCACAGAGTCCTGCCAGGAAATCTGCATCACGATGGGCTGCGACGAACGCACGGGAGGGATCCATCCACCCGGCCGTCACCCCCCAGGTTGCCTCCCGTCCTGTGACCCTGGCCGCCAGGTCTGCCAAGGCGTCTGCCACGAATGCACACGCCAGGCGCTGCTCGTCGGATCCCTTGGTGCCATAGCCGAGCATCGCCCTGGCTATGCGCACCGCTGCTGCCGAGTGGGCCAGGTCGTAAGCGAGCACCTGGTCGGTATCGACATCGCCCGAGGTCCCAAGCGATGCGGCGGCACCGCTGATGACGGCGGCTGCGAGCTCCACAGCCGCGGATGCGGCATCGAGGGGCGCAGAGACATCCACCGTGGCGGCAGTGGAGCTCGCGGCGGCAGTGGAGCTCGCGGCGGCAAGGCCATCGGTAGCGGCGGAAGGGCTCATGGCGGTCACGATGAGAGGTTACCGGCCGGCGCTGGGGTCGCCAACCCGCCCGACAACGGTCACCAGCGGAGGGAGGACCACGGGATCGTTGCCCGGATGCACCCCAGTGAGCGACGCCAGATAACTCGCCACGGGGCCTTCCCCGACGCCGGCTGGAGCCTCCGCCCAGGCGTCGACTATCTCCAGGCCCGCATCCCTGGCCAGGGCGGGCAGTATCGCTCCGACGTCAGGATGCAGGGCATCGGGCATAGACAGAGGCAGCCCCCCGACGCGTCCTGCCGAGGTGATCGGCTCCTGGGCGACCACCCAACCTCCCGGCCGGGTTGCCCGGCACATGCGCTTGAGCACCACTCCGGGGTCGATCACGTGGAGGAGCAGGAACCGGCAGAATGCGAGGTCGACTGGCTCGGGAAGGAGAAGATCCTCGCCGGCCTGGGTGATGGCTATGACCTGGCTGAATGCGGCGGCAGCCGCCGCGACCTCGTCACGGGCCCGAGGGTCGCTGTCGACCGAGTAGACACGTCCGGCGTGACCGACGATCTCAGCAAGGGCCACCGAGACGTCACCGCCTCCCGCACCTACGTCGACGCAGCGCCATCCCGGTCCGATGCCGAGGCGCTCGAGTGCAGTGGCCAGTGGCCGCCGGTAGACGTCGTCGCGCAGAGGGTGCACGCGAGATAACGCTACTGGCTTCCACGGTGGCGTAGCCTCACAAGCGTGAAAGTCACGATGATGCTTTGCGATGCGGCCCAGGTAGCCGAGGGGAAGCTTTACATCCTCGGAGGAGGCTGGTCTCTCACCGGGCCTGATCCGGTGCCGTCTGCCATTGCCATGAAGATCGAGGTCGACTGGCATGAGGCTGAGGTTCCCCATCACTGGGAGCTGTTCCTGGAGGATGCGGACGGCAGGCCCTTCATGGTGGACACCCCCGATGGTGCAAGCCCCGTCGAGGTGCGGGGCGAGTTCCATGTCGAGCGCCCCGCCGCTCTTCTGGTGGGCACGCCCATAGATGTGGCCCTGGTGGTGAACCTTGGGCCGTTGCCCCTCGATGAGGGAGGGCGCTTCATCTGGAGGCTTACGATTGACGGCGACTCGCGTGAGGACTGGTCACTCGGGTTCGCCACCCGTTCCCGGTCCGAGGCCTGACGATCTACCTCGATGCCGCCGCGTTGGTTGACCGGGGCTGCTGCTCGTGTCGTGGCGGTGCTGCTGGGCGCGTCTTGTGCCGCTGTCTTGTCCCATGGCGCAATCCAGGGCGTCCGCTCGACGGCTCAGCTCAGCTCGGCACGCAGCATCGACCTCGCCCATCTCGACGACAGCTTCTACAGCTGCCTGAGCGACGAGGCCCGTAGGCTGGTCCCGGCGTCGGCGCCCGTAGAGATTCCTCGCAACCCCCCGGGGCCGTGGGTTGTCCTGGCGAAGGCTATAGACAGGTGGGCACGCCTCGTTCCGGAGGCCTCCCAGGCAAAGGTGGTTCTCGAGCTCCGCACCGGGACGGGGCAGGGACCGAAGGCCTGCCTCGGGGACTCGGTCGTGGCTTTCCCTGGCGGACTTCACGGTAGGTCATGAGCACCGTACCGGCGGTAGCGACGGCAATGGTGGTCCTTGCTGCAGCAGGGGCGCTACCGGCATGGAGACTGGTCGGATGGCGCCCGGTCACTGTCTTCCTGGCACCACTCATGGGCATGCTCCTGGCAGGCATTGCCGGAGGACTTGCTGTGACCGTGGCCGGCGACACTCTGAGATGGTTCCTGCCCCTGGCAGGTGCTGCGAACGCCGCCGCTCTGGGTTCCATGGCTTCGCACCACGACCACCAGCAGGTGCAGCCCGACGATGCGAAGTTATCGAGCGAGGCCGGCGGTGCTGGAGCCAGCGGGTCGACGAGCTCTGGCGAGCTCGGCGGCGCTAGCTCAGCCAGGCGAGCCGAGAAGCCGGGATGGGGCTCTCCCTCGTGGCTGTCAGGGGTTGGCGTGCTGGGGGTCCTCGCGGTCGGCGCGAGTGTCGGATGGTGCTTGAAGGCCCTGGTACGTCCCCAGATCGGCTTCGATGCCCGCACGATCTGGCTGCTCCATGCGACATGGCTGGCCGACGGCCACGCTACCGCTCGACGAGCGCTGTCCAACCCGGCTCTGCCGTTTGCCCACGCCAGCTACCCGCCTCTGGCGGGGGGTGTGGTGGCCCTGGCATGGCTGATAACAGCGACGCACTCCGACAGGGTGGGTGTAGTCGTTCTCTCGCTATGCACGGCGTGTGCCGTGGCCGCGGCTGGTACCGTGCTCGTGGAAGCAGGCATCGAGGTCGCCGGGCGCGTACGGCGTGCCGGCTCCTATGTCCCGGTGTCCTTGCTCGTCGGATTGCTCGGCGCGGCCGCCGGCTCGGCTTGGTGCCTGGGCGTCTACGGGATCACCGGGGCTGGGGCCACCGATGGCTATGTGGATCTCCTGTGGTCGGCCTGCGCGGTGGGCGCTGCCGGGCTCGGGCTCGTTCTCAGCTTGTCCGGGAGCTCTGTGCGGGCAGCGGGAGTCCTGTTGCTCGTGGCAGCCCTGACGAAGAACGAGGGCATTGCCACAGGTGCAGTCCTCGTGGCGCTGGTGGCGTGGCGCTGGTGGCGTGGCGGCCGTGGCGTTGGCATGGTCCGGGGAGGCCGCCGCCGGATCGTCTCGTGGGCCGTGGTCGCGGAGGCTGCGGTGATTGCTTGGCCAGTGACAATGCTGCTGCTGCATGCACAGCCGGATGCGGATACCGTAGGCCATCGTTACGGGGGCATCTTCTCGAGGCTGGATGTCACGGTGCATGGCATGGCAGGCGACCTTCACCTGGCCGGCTTGGCGCTTGCCGCGGGTGTGGTGGGCACCGTCCTGCTCGGCCGCCGACGCCGTAGCCTCGGGCTGGGTGCCGACCCGTGGTTGTGGGTAGCCGGAGGCGCCGAAGTGGCAGCGACCGCAGCCTTCTACGTAATCGGTACTACGGAGATCCAATTCTGGTTGGATACGTCGGTTGCGCGTGTGACTATCTTTGCCGACGCCCTCGGCCTGGCTGCCTTCGGGTATTGGCTCGTGGTTGCTGGATCCGCCGCCCTCGGGCCACGTGCCGACAAGCTCCGGTCCCTGCCAGCAGCGGAGGCGAGCTCGGAGCATTGTCACCCCCCGGCTCCAATCAGCGTCGGGAGCCGTGACGCGGGTGGAGATCCGCCTGGAGATGCAGCTATGGATCCAGGTGGAGATACAGCCGGAGGTGCAGCTCACGATGCCCAGCAGAGTCGAGCCGTCGGCTCGGGTGGCCTGCTGCACGACCCACTCCGGCTGGACGCGGGTGCCGACTCCGTACTACACCGGCACCCATGACGATCTATGACCGCCCCTTCGGTCGCTGCTTCGAGGACTTCGAGCCCGGTGACGTCTACCGCCACTGGCCGGGCAAGACCATCACCGAGTCGGACGACCATCTCTTCTGCATGCTCACCATGAACCATCATCCTCTTCACACCAATGAGTGGTTCGCGGCGAACGAGACGGTGCACGGACGCAACGTAGTGGTAGGTAACCTGGTCTACTCGCTCGTGCTCGGGATGAGCGTCCCCGACGTGAGCGGGTCGGCAATAGCCAACCTGGAGGTAGAGTCCCTGGTCCACCGCTACCCGACTTTTCACGGCGACACCATCTACGCGGAGACTCGCGTGCTCGACAAGGTTCTGTCGTCCTCCAAGCCGGACAGGGGCGTCGTCCGGGTGGAGTCGAAGGGCTTCAACCAGCGAGGCGAGGAGGTCTGCTCGTTCAGACGCAAGGTGATGGTCTGGACCCGCGATGCCGCCCCGGTGCGTAGACGGCCATATCCTGACGACGTGTGGAGCTGAGCAGATCGCCGGTTGCACTGCCCGGCTGCAGTGCGGCGTCCTGTCGGGATGCGACAGGAGCAGATCGTCGGCGTGGCTGAGGGCCGGAAGGCACTAGCCTTGGAAATGTTCTTCGAGTGAGCTGCTCGAGGGAGCCGTATGCACAGCCTCGCCGTCGGACGCAACCGGTGACACGTGGATCGGGCTCGTTGGTGTGGCTCCGCATGGAGGGGGTAGTCCGCTGCAGGTCAGGTTCTTCGGTGTGAGGGGTTCGTGCCCGTGCTCGAGCGACCGGCACCGCCGTTATGGCGGGAACACGGCCTGTGTCGTGGTCGAAGTGGATGGAGATCCACCGATAGTGCTCGATCTCGGGACCGGATTGCGCCCACTTGGTGACGAGCTGAGCGGGGGATCTCGGGGCGGCGCTCCAGTGGCCATGACAGCGCTGCTCACACACCTGCACTGGGACCACTTGATCGGGTTGCCGTTCTTCGGGCCGTTGCAGCGACACGACACCAGGCTGGAGGTGTTCGGGCCACCGCAGGGCGATAGGAGTCTCCGTGAGGTGGTCGACTCGGTGGTCCGTCCGCCGTTCTTCCCCGTAAGCGTGGAAGAGCTCGAGTCCCAGATCGGCTTTCACGAGGTGTCGGATGAAGCTCTCTCGGTGGGATCCGCTAAGGTGACAGTTCGCAGCGTCCCCCATCTCGGCAATACTCTCGGGTTCCGTATCGAGGCAGACGGCGCGGCTGTGGCGTTCGTGAGCGATCACCAGGCTCCACCGGGGTGCCAGCGGATCGCCCAGGGCGTGCTCGAGCTCTGTGATGGCGCTGACCTCGTGATTCACGATTCCCAGTATTCCGACGAGGAGTTCGCGTCGAAGGGGGATTGGGGGCACTCGACGGCCGGTTACGCGGTCCATGTCGCTGCCGAGGCGGGGGCAGGCATGGTGGCGCTGTTCCATCATGACCCCGCTAACCTCGACGAGGACATAGACGTGATGGTCGAGCGCGCCAGGGCGTCGAAGGAGGGTTCGAGGCTCGAAGAGATCGTTGCTGCAGCCGAGGGCCTGACGATCGGCTTGCGCCGGCACTGAAGCGGATCGAAGGACCACGGTGAAGCTCGGCGATTCGAGGCCCTGTAGCACGATGCCGTCGGGGGAGAAGCCGTCCGGCGACGTCGGCCCGGCTCGCTTCCGGGAGGTAATGGGGCATTTCGCAACCGGGGTGACCGTGGTGACAGGCATTGATCCCTCGGGACCGGCTGGGTTCACCTGCCAGGCTTTCGCTCCGCTGTCGCTGGATCCTCCGCTCGTGGCTGTGGCCCCCGCCAAGACGTCGATGAGCTGGCCACGGATTGCAAGCGTGGGTGTCTTCTGCGTGAATGTCCTGTCGGAGGCCCAGGAAGAGCTGTGCCGGCGGTTCGCCGTGTCGGGTGGCGACAAGTTCATGGGTGTCCGCTGGCGCCACACTCCCAAGGGGGCTCCGCTGATCGAGGGTGCTCTGGCCTGGGCCGAGTGTGCTCTGGTGAGAGTGCATGACGCTGGTGACCATGAGCTGGTCATAGGCCGGGTGCTCGGCCTCGGCACGGGGGATGGGGGGGGTGGGGGCGCAGGTGCGGCCAGGCCGCTTCTGTTCTATCGCGGCCGGTTCGGTCTTGGCGGGTGACGCTCGGTCCTGGATGGCGCTAGCCTCGCGGTCCGTGCCCCGCCTGATCGATTCCCAGACAATTCAGGGCGTGGTAGTGGTGGAGCCCGATCCGCATGGCGACGAGCGTGGCCGGTTCGTCGAGACATACCGGAGATCGTGGTTTCCTGCAGGCCGCGAGATGATCCAAGCTAATCGATCCGAGAAGCTCTCTGGGGCGTTGGTGGGGCTGCATTACCATCTCCATCAGGCCGACTACTGGTATCTCTTGCGGGGAAAGGCCCGGGTCGTTCTCCACGACCTGCGCTCGGGCTCGCCGACGGACATGTCCACCCAGATCGTGGAGCTCGACGGTGAGGAGGATCGCGGGATCTTCATACCTCCCGGTGTAGCCCACGGCTTCGCTGCCGTCACCGATGTGCTCCTATGGTACCTGGTGGACGCCTATTACAACCCGGCTGACGAGTTGGGCTTGGCGTGGGACGACCCCGATGTCGGTGCGGACTGGGGCATAGATTCTCCAGTGCTGTCGGTGAGGGACCAGAGCAATCCCCTGCGCAGTGAGATCACTGATGCCTGGCGTCCCCATCACGGGTTGCGCTCGTAGGGCCCATGGACGACGTCGAGGAGAACTCCACAGATACCGAGGAAGCTCCAGCGCCTCCCCCGAAGCCGAAGCGTGCTCGCCGTGCGAGCCCCGGGGCACGGAAGGCCGGAAGCTCTGCGAGGGCGGCGACGGGTGCGGCGGCTACTGGCCAGCAGGCTGTGACGGCGAGATCTTCGACCAGGCACGCCGGAATTGTCGACGAGTCACTGCAGTGGATCGAGTTCGGGCGCTGGATAGCCGAGCAGCGCGAGGAGCGGGGCCTTCGGCGGAGGGATGCCGCCCGCAAGGCAAAGGTTACCGAGTCGCAATGGCGGGACCTCGAAACCGGCCGCAAGGAGTCCGTTGGCGGTATCAGGCTCCTTCCCAACCCTAGTGCCGAGGTGCTGGAGGGTGTGGCGAATGCCCTAGGATTACCTGTTGCCGAGGTGATTGCTCACACGGCGAAGCGCCCGGCGCGCCAGCCGGCTCGCTCCGGCGCAGCCGGCCCGTCCAGGAGCAGTGGAGGTGATCTATCTGGTGTTGCCAGCGGGGCATCGCGCGCGTCGGGCGGGCGGCTGTCGGTCAAGCTTGCCCGCCTGTCGGAGCGAGACAGGTTGATAGTGGAGCGTCTGGTGGACGCGATGCTGGCTCATGAGCAGAGTTGAGACCGTGGATAGAGCAGTTGCCCGAGCCGTGCCTGCCGAGGTTCCAGGCGATGACGCGCTGGAACATGTCGCTGGGCTGCTGTAATAGACCGCGCTACCGCGAGCGTCGAAGGTTGGCTTGAATGGTAGTGATGGCTGTTGTCGTGGTAGTGGTGGTCATAGCCGTGGTGGGTGCCGTGATAGCGCGCTATGCGTGGCGCCAATCGGTGGATGAGCGGGAGTCGGTGCGTCATTACCAGCACGCGCTGGAGACCCTGAGCCACTTGTCAGAACACGAAGAGGGGCGGGGACGCCCGACATCAGCTAGGGCAGAGCCAGCCGAGGGAGCCGCGCAGGGCTTGCCAGGTGAGCAGGGCTTGCCAGGTGAGCAGGGCTTGCCAGGTGAGCAGGGCTTGCCAGGCTCTCCACCTCCTCAGGGTATGCCGCCCAACCCGCTTCGAGATCGCGGGCGGGTTCCGATGGTGCGGACGATCGAGACAGGACATACCCCGACAGTGGCCAGGGATCGAGTATCACCGGCACGTATGAGGGAGGACCAGATCACACAGCAGGCCTCGGCCATGGCGCCTGGGCCTTGGTCCCCGCGAGAGCCGGTTGGCGGTGGATCCGCAACCAGGGACAACGCGCCGTCCGGAACGCGAGCGGACGAACCTCCCGCGCTGGTGTTCGTCGACGACTCCGTAGCAGGGTCTGCGGGTTGGAAGGATCCGGACGACTGGAGCCGGCCGGAGGAACAGGATCGCAGTTCAGAATTGGGAGGGGCGCACCCACGTACGCGCCCAACCGGCCTGCGCCCCGGGCAGCGCTCCGTCCGTGGTGAGTTGAGCAGATCGCGTCGACCGGCCCTGTCCAACATCCCGTTGCGGGCAGCGGTTGGTGTTGCAGCCCTGTTGCTTGCCGTAGCCGTGGTGTCGGTGGCCCTCGTCGGAACAGGCGGATCCGGGCACAGGGCCGTGTCGAAGGGAAGGCCGGGCGGTAAAACGCCGGTTGCGACCTCGCCGGCTCACGGCGGCGGCAAGACTCCCACGACAGTGCCGCCAACCGTGGTACCCGTCAGCTCCACGGCGTCCGGCGGGACGTACACAGCCCCGACAGGTAGCTATACGGTGCAACTGAGCGCGGCCGGGCCCTGCTGGGTGATGGCGCGGGAGACTGCGACAGGGAATGTGGTGTGGACCGGAACGCTTGTGGCAGGCCAGCAGCAGCCCCTGCCTGCCAGCGGTACGATGACTGTTGAGCTTGGTGCTGCCGGCGAGGTGTCCATCACGCTCGATGGCAAATCCGTCAGCCTTCCCTCCGGTTACCAGTCGCCCTTCCTGATGACGTTCCAGCCGTCGTGAGCCACGGCACGGAAGGAGAAAGCGTGGATGGAGAGGCGACCGCCCTTATCAAGGCGAAACCCGAGGAGATCTACGACCTGGTAGCCGATGTGACGAAGATGGGCTTGTGGAGCCCGGAGTGCTACCGATGTGAGTGGATCGACGGGGCTGTAGGGCCCGTGGCAGGTGCAAGGTTCAAGGCCTGGAACCGGCGTGGCCTGCTGCGCTGGTCGAACAAGCCAGTTGTCACTGCTGCTGCACGTGGCCAGGAGTTCGCCTTCAGCCGCTCGGGTTTGGGGCAAGGGGTCATCGTGTGGCGCTATCGCATCCAGCCGGCAGGGGCTGGCAGTACCCAGGTGACCGAGTCCTGGGAGGTGCTGAGGCCACCGTGGGGGATGGTGCGCAAAATGGTCGAGCTGTTGGAGCGGAGTGGAGATCCCCTGGACCGCGTCCAAAGGGGCATGGAGACCACCCTCGCGCGACTGAAGACGGCTGCCGAGCACGGTGGAGCTACCCTCTGAGCTGGCGGCACCGCCGCCAGGCCCAGCATCCGGCTGCTGATGTGGGTCTCAGCCGAGCACGCGGCGGGAGAAGTCGAGCAGGCCGGTTGTCATGAAGATCGCCAGGAAGGCAGGCATGACCGGATAGATGTTACAGAGGTGCATGTGTGTTGTCGGCGCCCGCTCAGCCCGCTCACCGTGTACCTCTGTAGCCTCTGGAAGCCGATAGGAGCGCAGCAAGGACGAGGAATCCCATCGATGCGTAGAACGCGGAGTGGAGGCCCTCGGAGAACACGGCTGCCACATGCCCGTGCAGCTTGGCAGTGCCGACGAAGATCGCGAAGGCGATGTGACGGGGGATGGAGCGCGACGCGATGAGAATCGCGAGGGAGAAGGAGAACACCATGCCCACGTTCTGGAACGTCCGTAGCATGCCGGACGAGATCCCGAACACTTCGCTCGGAGATGCCTTCATCACGGCAGAGTTGTTGGCCGGGAAGAAGCTGCTCGAACCAAGCCCGTTCACGACGCTCGCCACTACCACGAGCCAGAGGCCCGTTGCCATGCCGAGTTGCGCGTAGAGGAGCAGAGCTACCACTTGCACCGCCAAGCCGAAGGTGGCAGGGATCACCGGCCCCACCCTGTCGGCAAGGCGGCCGGAGAACGGGCCGATCGCAGCGCCGGTGACATAGCCCGGCACCAGCAGCAAGGAGGCGTGAAGCGGAGTGAGTCCTCGCGGACCCTGGAGATACATGATGACGAGGAAGAGCACAGCGTAGTTGGCCAAGCCCTGGAAGAGCGCTGCCAGGAGCGAGGCCGACATGGTGGGGATCTTGAACAGCGAGAGATGGACCATCGGCTCGGCCCGCCCGCGCTCGATGAACACGAACGCCACGAGCAGGAGGATGCCTCCTATGCCGAAACCGAGGAGAGTCGGGTTCAATGACTCTGTGGCCAGGTTGGTAACAGCCCAGAGGATCCCGAATAGCGCCATTCCGACGGTCACCATCCCGGCAACGTCGAGGCGACGCCGCTCACGTGCACCAGAGTCATGCAGGACGCGGAGAGCGAGTGCCACGGCACCGACCCCGATGGGGACGTTGATCCAGAAGATCCAGCGCCACGATACGTAGGTGACTATCAGGCCTCCTAGGACTATTCCGAGGACTGCGCCAAGGCTCCACCCGATGCCGTTGAACCCATAGGCGCGTCCGCGCCGTTCGGGAGGAAACAGGTCCGCGATGACCGCGCCGCTGTTTGCGCTTACCAGAGCGCCGCCTACCCCTTGGATCAGCCTGAAGATGATGATGGAGGATTCATTCCACGACAATGCGCACAGTGCCGAGCCCACTATGAACACGACAAAGCCGGTCTCGTACATTCTCACCCGGCCGAACATGTCACCGAGGCGTCCTACCTGTGATGCAAGCAGCGTGACCACCAGGAGATAGCCGATGATCACCCAGATCACCGAGGACAGCGATACTCGCAGGCCCCTCTCGATCTCCGGCAGGGCCAGGATGACTATCGTCGTATCGACCGCCGCGATCATCACGCCTGTCATGACGACGGCCAGCCCAAGCCCGGGATGCCCGTTTACCGAGGTGCGCCCGGCCGGCACGCCGGGCGGCGAAGCATCACGGCCTGTCATGTCTCGGTGGCCGTTTCGCGTGCAGCCCCGATCTCGTGGGCCAGCTCGCCGTCGAACTCGTCGTGCCACACCAGCTCTGCTTCCAAGAAGAGCTCTCCGCGGCGGAACACGGCGAAGCCAGTAGCGTCGAGGCATCCCCGGGCCGCCAGGAGCTGGCGCTCAGTGCGCAGCGCATGTACCAGGTTGTCGATGCTCCGCCGCCGTAGCAGCAGGTACTCGCGCGCCTCTGTTGGCTCACCGAGCCCCCCGAAGAGCAGAGCAACTCCGATCGGGTCCGTGTGGCGGTGCACCTCGCCCATTGCTCGCTCACGCAAGATGTCGAGCTCCCGCCGTCCCTCGGGTGTGATCTGGTAGACGGTCCGGGCGGGGCGGCGACCGACCTGTTCGTTGCGAAGTGCTTCGATCAGACCTTCGTCCTCCATGTGGTGCAGCTCCCGGTACAGCGCACCAATGCTTACCCCACCCCAGCTCTCGACGTTCTTCTCCTCGGCCTCCCGTCGGATGCGGTGCCCGTGCATCGGGCCGCGCTCCGCGAGCAGTCCGAGTGCCATCAGGCGCGTCACCGGGAGCACTGTCACACAGTCATTAGTATCATGAGAGTAATCGAACGGCAAGCAGGCGTTCACAATGACCAGGTCCGGGCACTGTGGCTGGATTCAGCGGTCTGTGGTGCCGGCGGTTTCGTGTCCGCAGGCACTGGCTTCTGCGGCCGAGGCGACACGGGTGACTTCGAGTCCGGCGCGACGTAGCGCAAGCGCGAATGCGTGCGCATCGCGCACGGCGCAGCCGAAGGCATCGTTGTTGAAGAAGGCATAGACATCATTGCCGTCCGGCCAGAGCTCGGCCAACCGGCCGGCCCAGGTACGCAGGGCCCCGCGCCCGTAGCACGACTTCGGTAGTGCACGCCCGTGGTGGAACCTTAGGTATCCCCAGCTTGTAGTCCGCCACAGTGGGCACCGACGATCGGGGGTGTCGGTCAGGCAGAGAGCTGCACCGTGATCAGCCAGGGTCCTGGCGGTAGCGTCGACGTACCAAGAGGGATGTCGTGGCTCGAATGCGACCTTCGTGCCCGTGGGGAAGGCTGCGAGGGTCTCGTCGAGGGCGGCGACGTTCACCACGAAGTCCTGAGGGAGCTGCAGAAGGACCGGTCCCATCTTGGCTCCGAGGTGGCTGACGCCTTCCATCAGGCGGGACACGGCTTCGCCGGGATCACGGAGCCGTCGCATATGGGTCAGATAGCGGCTGGCCTTGACGGCCATCGTGAAGTCAGGAGGAGTCAGCTCGGCCCATTGCTCGAAGGTATGGGTGCTTGGGAGGTGGTAGAACGCGCTGTCGATCTCGACCGCGGCGAACCGTGCAGCGTAGTGTGCCAGCCAATCACGCCGAGGGAGGCCGGTCGGATAGAGACAGCCGATCCAGTGTCGGTACTGCCAACCACAGGTACCGACGATCACCGGCATCGATGGTCAGCATATGTACGCAGCCGGCGTGGGTGGGAGTTGGCAAGGACGTGCTGCTGTCAGCTGCGCAAGTCCCCGGCTCGTGCCCATGGAGAGGAGGCCAAGTGTGATCTATTCTCGGCTGATGAAGAGCTGTGCTGCCGGCAGCACTGGCTGTGTCGATTGCGCTTGGCGCTGCAGGAGGTATGGATCATGAGCCTCGCGACCATGCAGGCTTGGGCTGTGGACGTGCCCGGGCCGATCGAGTCCAAGCCTCTCCGTCGGATCGAGCGGGCAATCCCTGTCCCTGGTCCTAGGCAGGTCCGGGTGCATGTGCAGGTGTGTGGAGTGTGTCGCACCGACCTGCACCTCGTCGAGGGCGATCTTGCACCGAAGCGACCGCTCGTGGTACCTGGCCACGAGATAGTGGGAATTGTCGACGCGCTGGGTGATGGCGCGACGCGATTCAGCCTCGGCGACCGGATAGGCATACCCTGGCTGGCCAGCACGTGCGGGACGTGCAGGTTCTGCATGTCGGGGAGGGAGAACCTGTGCGTAGCCCCCCTTTTCACCGGTTGGGACGTCGATGGAGGCTATGCCGAGTACGCCGTCGGGAACGAGGACTATGCCTACCTGCTGCCCGCAGAGTTCGGAGATGAGCAGGCGGCCCCCCTGCTGTGTGCGGGGATCATCGGGTACCGAGCACTGCGCCGTTCCGAGTGTCCACCGGGTGGCCGGCTCGGCATCTACGGATTCGGTGGCTCAGCCCATATCACCGCGCAGGTTGCCATAGCCGAGGATATGCGCGTTCATGTGCTCACCCGCGCGCCCGAGGCACGTGAGCTGGCACTCCGACTCGGTGCTGTAAGTGCCGGCGGAGCGGCCGACGCTCCACCCGAGCCGCTCGATGCAGCGATCCTGTTCGCCCCGGTGGGGACCCTCGTTCCCCCTGCACTAGAGGCCCTGGACAGAGGAGGGATACTGGCTGTAGCCGGCATACATCTGAGCGATATCCCGCCTCTGGACTATGACCGGTGCCTATTCCAGGAGCGCGATCTGCGCAGCGTGACGGCCAATACCAGGAGCGACGGCAACGAGCTGCTCGACATCGCGGCCCGCATCGCTGTCAAGGTGTCCACGGTGCGCTACCCGTTCGACAGGGCAGACGAGGCACTCGAGGACCTCGCACATGATCGGGTGAACGGAGTCGCCGTGCTTGTGAACACCAGCGAGGCATGATCCTGCGCCCGATCCGAGGTCCGATTCTCACCGGTCCGGTTGCCCGGCCGGGTCGGGTCCATGCCGGTCTCCGGTGTGGCGTGATCCCGGGCATCCGGCCGGTTGGCTCACCGCTCGACCCAGGCATCATGTCGCAATGCCTGATGCCAGAGACTACCGCCGGCACCCGGCCCCAGGAGTGAGACTGACCGATGCCTGCGACTTGCGTGGATCAGCTACGAGCTTCACGATCTGGGAGCAGGGTTTCGAAATGATGGCAGCTCCGGTGGCATGCACGTGGTAGCCGGTCGGATAGACGGCCGGCGGCACCTCGATCGTGGTCGGCGTGTTCGCCGCGAACGAGCCACCGCCAGCACGGGCAGTTGACCAAGTCAGGGCGAGCACCCTGGTGGTCGCATCATATGTGAGGGATGTGGGTGTGCCCGCGATTGCTAGTGGATATGGCTGGACGATGCTCGATGCGATGGGGTGGTTCAGGTTAGCGCCTGACGGGTCCGCCCCGAGGCTGCCGACTATTCCAACCTGGTCTCCGGCGGATCGGCAACCCACTGAGCAGTCGGCAAAGGCCCAGTAGATCCAGGGGAGGAGGGCGCTGTCGAGCTCTCCCGACTGGCGCTCGACCCCCGCGGCACCAGTTGTGCTGTCCCACTCTGTGTTCAGCAAAGCGCCGCCAGTATGGTGAGCCCATTCGATCGCATGGTCGATAAGGGTTGGCTCGTCGCCAGAGCTCAGCGTATACATGTGAAAGCTGAGCCCTGAGCGGGGGTCAGCGTTCGGGAGGGCTTCGGTCGCAGGCGCTGTACCGAAGTCGAACAGAACGAAGGGTTCCTCGAAGATCAGGTGGTTGGGGTCGAACCGCCGGATTGCGGTGTCCACCCTGTCGTAGAAGGGCATCAGCTCCGAGCGGACCAGTCCAGGGCAGCCGGTTGCAGATATGCAGGCCTGCCAGGTCGTGCCAGGCCAGGGCTCGTTTAAGATGTCGTAGCCGATGACCCAGGGATCGGTTTTGAAACGCCGTGCGACCGCCTCGTATCCGGCTATAGCGTCTTGTTGGAGCCTCGTTCCGCCGGGGCCGTCGGCATTGTCCCAGAAGCTCTGGAACGCCTGCTGTATCGCTGGATCCTGAATGTAATAGAGAGGGAAGGAACTCTTCACCCGAACCGCGTGACCGGTGACGGTCATCCAGGGCGGGAAGCCGTCACTGCCGACACTGGGGCCAAAGCCATCCTGGTGGAAGTCTAAGAGTGTATAGATGTGATAGCGAGCGAGCAGGTCGACGGTCGAGGCGAGCTCACTTAGGTAGACGGTGCTGACCTGGCCGGGTCCGGGCAGGAGGCCGCTGAAGAGGACTCCCAGGCGCACTACCCGAAAGCCGTTGGCGGCCAGCCAGGCGGCATCGGCAGTGTCGAATCCGAAGGCGCACGGTGCGTAGGGTGGACGCTTGGCCACTTCGTTGACCCCGTGGAGGAGAAGGACACGCCCGTGTGGATCGACCAGCCAGCGTCCGACGTGTCCGACGAACCCGCTCGGCGTGGCAACTGCAGCGCCCCCAGGAGCGGAGCTTGGCAGGGCACAGCGATCTGCCGGCGTATGACCCGCAGCGAGCGTTCGAGCCAGGTGCGGGTGAGCCGCCAGGTCCAGGTCTGGGCCGGGCTTGGCTGGGCTGGCACATGCGGTGAGAGTTAGGGCAAGGAGCGTGGCGACAATGATCCACAGTGGCACCATGGACAACCGGTGCGCCTCGCAGCCGGACGGCGTGTCATTCACCGTGCCAACCTATCCCGCCTGCGCGGCCCGGAGCGTGCCCGCATTGCATCAACGTGCAGTGGCGTACCGCCCGGCGACGGCGATTAGGACTAGGGATGTCCGATAATTGTCCAGGTGACCTTTCAGACGGACGCGAGTCGCAACTCGCACGGCCCGATCTGATGGCGACTCGCGGTGGCACATTGGAAGCCCCGGCCAGCAGTGTCGTGGTTCCTTCCGGGTGGAGGCGACGACTTGCCCGCCTTGCCGTTCGTCTTGCCACAGCAGTGGTTGTCGTAGCCTGCATTGTTGGCATAGCAACGGGGAGCCTGCTGCTAGCGGTGCCATCCGTCAGCTCGGCGACCGGCCGGGTCAGTTCGTATCTGTCCGCCCATCATGCCCCGATGCTTGCGCCGCCGCCCCCGCCACGCATCGCACAGGCGGTGATCGCAACGGAGGATCACGCGTTCGGTTACCCACCCGGTGTGGACATCGCCTACGGAGGTCTCCGGTACTTTTACGAGCATTTGCTGCTTGGCAAGCCCGGACAGGGGGGGAGCACCATAGCTCAGCAGCTTGCCAAGCTCCTCTACACGAAGAGCCGGACGGGGCCCGTGAGCAAGGTCGAGCAGATCGGCCTTGCCTTCAAGCTCGAGATCACGTACTCGCATGCGCGACTGTTGACTCTGTATCTCGATGCCGCCTACTTCGGTCAGGGCGCGTATGGCATCGACCAAGCTACCGCGACCTACTTCGGCCATTCTCCCGCCCAATGCACGTGGGCACAGGCGAGCATGCTTGCCGGCCTGCTCCAGGCCCCGAGTGCGTACGACCCCTACCGCCATCCACGCCTTGCACGCCAGCGCCAGCTCGAGGTAATCGGTGAGCTCGAGAGCACGGGCGTGCTCACGCCTGCCGAAGCTCGCCGGGTGGCCAGCTCGCCACTCGGTCTCCTTCCCGCCCCAGGCACCGCAACCTAGGGTGGCGCCAGGTCGTGCTTGCCCGCGCGCGATTCTGGCTGAGGAATCCAGTCACCTGGCCAGGCTCCAGACTGAAGATCAGATCTTGGACAGCGGTCACTGTTCCATACGGATCGAGGCTTAGTGGGTCGGGCTACCGTAAACCTGGACCACTACCACTCCTATGACTATCAGGCCGATTCCTGCAATGGTCCCCCTACTCAGGGCATCTCCGAATAGTGCCCAGCCGAGGCTCGCGACTGCCGCGGTGCCGAGCCCCGCCCATACCGCATAGACAAGCCCGACCGGAAGAGTCTTCAGGACCTGGGACAGCAACCCGAAGCTGATGATGTAGCCGATCGCCACTATCAGGGATGGCACCACGCGCGAGAAGCCATCCGAGGCCCGAAGCGCCAGGGTGGCGGTGACCTCGCAGACTATGGCGCACGCGAGAAGGATCCAGGCGCTCAAGATCGGCTCCGGCTCATCTCCTCGAGGCGCTTCAGTACCTGGGGCCTCACATCGGCGACTACCTCGGAGAGGCCGAGCACCCCTGATAACCAGAGTCCGTCTGCTGTAAGCCGGACGATGGCAGCAGCCGCAGGGTCGATCCCCTCCTCCTCGTCGGCCACTAGACCCGCCAGCACATCTGCTCGCCAGATGTCCACAAGTTCCGGGTAGAGAGCCAGGGCGCCCACCAGCGCAAGCCAGCGTCTGGAGCGCCCGACCTCGCCGGCGCTGGCCGCCAGGTACGCACGAACCGTCCGGCCGACCGGCTCCGGGTCAGCCTCCGCAGCCTCGGAAGCAGCGGCGCCGAAGGCCTCGCACAGGCCGACCATCATCGCCGACACCAGGGCCTCTTTCGAAGGGAAGTGGTAAAGCAGCCCACCCTTGCTGACCTCGGCCTCGGCCGCCACTGCGTCGAGGGTGAGTCCGGTCGCCCCGTCACGTTCGATCACCAGGTAGGCCGCCTCGAGGATCCGCTGCCTCGAGGTCCGGGGTGCCTCGTGTCCGTGGACCACCCGATCCCTCCTCGGCACCTCGCTCCGGACTCCTCCATGCGACATCCAGTTACTTTACCGTCCAGCCGGTAAAGTAGTCAACCAAGGCTGGGCGCCATCCGGCGGCGGCACCGGGCGCCATGCCCTCGACACCGTGGACATGAGGCGCGATAGTTGCTATGGGGGGGAGGGTACTGCTCGTTGGCAACTCGTCGGGAGGGGACATCATGACGAGAGTGACCATGGTCGTAGACGGAGTCAGCTACACCGACGAAGTCGAGCCACGCCTGCTGCTCGTCCACTACCTACGTGATCGCCTCGGACGGGTGGGGACGCCTATCGGGTGTGACACGTCGAACTGCGGCGCTTGCACGGTGTTGCTGGACGGGGAGAGCGTCAAGTCATGCTCCCTCCTTGCCGTCCAGGCAGACCGGGCAGAGATCACGACGATCCAAGGCTTGGCCGATGGCTCCGAGTGGCATCCGCTGCAGCGTGCCTTTCACGAGCATCATGCGCTTCAATGCGGCTACTGCACTCCGGGGATGGTGCTCGCTGCCGTAGATCTCCTGAAGCACAACCCCGATCCTACGGAGGACGAGGTCCGTCAGGGCTTGGAGGGTAACCTGTGCCGCTGCACGGGATATGTGAACATAGTCCGTGCCGTGCTTGCCGCTGCTGAAGAGATTCGCGGCTCGGCGGTCGTCTCTTCGGGGATGGGGGAATGACCACCCAGGTCGTCGGTGATGCAGTGGCCGGCAATGACGGGCGCGCCGTCGATCCCGGCTGCGAGATAGGGAGGCCGCGTCTACGGAAGGAGGACGCGAGCCTGCTCACCGGGCAGACGATGTGGACCGACAACATCACGTTGCCGGGTCTCGCCCACTTCGCGTTGCTGCGCAGCCCGATGGCCCATGCGCGTGTCGCCCGTGTCGACGTCTCGGCAGCGCGGGAGCTGCCGGGTGTGATCGCGGCATTCTCAGGAGCTGATCTGGCCGGCGAGCTGGGTTCTCTGCCGACAGCCTGGCCCGTCACCCCCGACATGGTTAGCCCTGGGCATCCGCCGATAGCGGTCGACGAGGTTCGCTACGTAGGTGATGCCGTTGCCGTGGTGGTGGCGCGCGATCGCTACATGGCTGCCGACGCGCTCGAGGCTATTGCGGTCGACTACGACCCGCTCCCCGCCGTCATCGACATGGAAGCGGCGCTTCGCGAAGGCTCACCCCTGGTGCATAGAGACAAGGGCACGAACCGGTGCTACGAGTGGCCGTTCGAAGGTGGAGACTACGCAGCCGCTCGGGCAGAGGCAGATGTCGTCGTCTCACGTCGCTTCGTCCAGCAGCGGCTGATCCCGACGGCGATGGAGCCACGCTGTGTCGTAGTAGCCCCATCGGCAGCCGCCGAGGAGTACACGTTGTACTCGGCTACCCAGATCCCCCACATACTTCG
>JAJZJN010000035.1 GCA_021851165.1 Actinomycetes bacterium | reverse complement strand
GCACGGGCTGGGTGCTGCCGATGGCATCGAGCACCGGCGCCAGGGATGGCGACTCCTGCCGCCAGATCCTGTCGAGGAAAGAGAGCTGCTCCGGTGGAGCCCCGACGAGCCCGAACGCCTCCAGCATCCGCTCCGGCCCGTCCACCATCAGCAGGGCGCCTAGCACGTCTGGGAAGGAATCGGGATCCGAGGGATCCCATAGCGCCCCTGGTAGGTCGAACCCATTGTCGACCAGCCATACCTTCGCGAGTCCCCGGAGGTCGGGGATCCTCTCGGCCAGCTCCCTGATGAGCCCTTCGCTCGCTCCAGAAGCCTCGCCGAGCGAACCGGCCACCACCAGGCCAAGCTGGCGCATCTCCATCTCCTCGAACCCGGGCACCGCCTCCACCAGCTCTCGCACTGCCTGCTCCGGATCCCTGCGACCCGCCCACGCCTGCACCTCCATCCACGCTTCTTCCGGGGACATCTCACCCGCTATGCCCCTCATCAGTCCCTCCGCGCTCTCACCGGCGAGTGCTCCTGCAACAGGCACCCCGAACCCGGCCTCACCGAGGAGCCGACGAGTCACGGGAATCCCGGCGTCGCTCAGTACCACCATGCCGCCGCGCCCGTGCGAGCGACCGTACTCGGTCACCCTCTCGACACCGGGCCGCTCCACCAGGCCTGCGAGCTCGAGCGCGTCGAGCATGGTGTCGAGCGCGTCCGACACCATGAGCCTGACGTAGGTGTCGTCGTCGCCCGGGAGCACGAATGCGTCGCTTACGGCATCGAATGCCGCATCCGCGAGCTCGGCTGCGGGGACAGCTTCACCCGCCACGTAGGGAAGGGCGAGAACATGGACTGTCGAGGCATCGAGGAAGCTCATCACCGCCCGCTCGGAGCCGATACGGTCAAACCGTCGACGCGACGCTATGGGGCCGATCTCCATCAGCGCCGTCACTGCACGGTCGAACCCCGCAGCTGGGTCCACCTCCAGCTTCCTGCCGAGAGGTGTGGCAGCGAGCTTCGAGCCGGCGATCCGCAGCACCCCGGCTTTCCTGGCCCAAGCAACCAGCTGACGGAGGCCAGGAAGGTCGTCGGCGCTGCGAGTGCGGAAAACCTTGCCGCGAATCTCGTAATCCATCGCGTCGCCCGTACCGAGCAGCTCGACCAGCTCTGCCGCATCAGCGAGGGTGAGATGGCCCTTCTGCGTGAGCTTCCTGCCGTCGCTAAAGAACTGGGCCAAGAGCGCAAACTTGGCGAGCACGGGTGCCGCACGACGCGAAGCCTCCTCGGCCGCGGCATCAGGAAGGATGACCGGCAACAGGTCTGGCATCCTCGCCTGCCTCGGGTGGCCGCCCACAGCGCCGAATTGGCTATCTTCCCCATCGAAGGGAGCGTCGAAGGGAGCGTCGGGCAACAGCCGCTCGCGTTCGCCCAGGGGAAGCGCGTTGAATGCCTCGATCCATCCCGCCACCTCGGTCGGATCACCTGGGTCGATGCCGTCGGCAAGCATGCCGGCGAAGAGAGACTTTGCCATTCCGTAGTTCGCGGGGTCCTGCATCGCCTCCAGGTAGGCCGGGACGACTTCCCGAATCGACGCGTGGAGAGCCGCCGCAGGCTCCGACTCTTCATCGATCAGGCCGTCGGCTTCGAGAAAGTCAATGAGTGCCACGAGACCTTCCGGGATGTCCGCCCAGGAGTCCGCCGGGATGCTCAGCTTGCGCGGGCACCAGTCGACCAGGAACTCCTCGATGTCGTCCTCATCCCACCAGGCCAGCTCTCCGTCTCCATAACCCCACTTCCAGTCGAGAGCCACAGCGGCATCGTCACCTGTGCGCGATGCCTCCTCTGCAGACATCTCACTGTGCTCTACCAGGTACCTCTCCAGGCCGCTCACCAGCTCGTCACGAACCGCCTGATAGGCCTCCTCGTCGTCCACGCCGGGGTCGAAGCTCAGTTGCATCCTGCGAGCATGCCACGCTGGCAGCCGATCGGAGACCCGGCCGGCTGGCTAGGTTCCGAATCCGTTGTGGCGGAAGCTGATCGGCAGGTGGTCGAGCACGAAGGTTGCCAGGACCCGGTTGGCCGGGACCGACACCACTACCACGGCATAGCCCCCGGCGCCGACCACCGGCGGGATGGCAATGGGCCGTGCCACCTGGTCCAATTTGAACGAGCCGCGATAGGCAACCGCGCAGACGCGCTCCACGCCTGCACCGGCACGGGTGGCCAGGACGGAGCGGAGCCGCTCGTGGCTCTTCTCTGCCAGCACGGAGGGAGGGACCAGGCGAACCCCCGCGAACTCGCCGCGGCGATGTACCGCTCCTGCCGCCACCGGGAGTGCCTGGTAGCACTGGCTCGATGACGTCCCGAGTGTGTTGCGCGCCGAGGTGCATGCGGCGAGAGTGACACCGATGACGACGACGAGACCACTAAGACCCAGCCTTGCCCGTCTTGAACGCCGTATGGCTGCCCGGTCCATCAGCCCGCCCCGAGGGGACTGGCGGCCTTAGTCGTCAGAGGAGTCACCAGCTACCCGTCCCTCTGTCCACAGGAGCCATGACCTCTGCCGGCATGCCGGCTCCCGCCGCCCCCGCTGGTCGCTCTCCTCCGGGTGCCGTCGCCACACTTCGCTCGGCAACACGGTGCCAATTGATCCATCCCCAGGCCACCCAGCCAACCGGCAGCTCCGCCCAGAAGCTCACCAGCCTGTAAAGCAGGACCGCCGCAACAGTCGAGACCTCGACCCCGCCGTAGGCAACCAGTGCGATGGTGAGGCTTCCCTCGACGACACCGAGACCTCCGGGGGTGATCGGGAGGTTCGCTGCAAGCTGACCAGCCCCGTAGGCGAGCAGTAGCCCCTTCCAGGGCACGGGTGCCTCCACGGCCAGGTAGGCCAGTGCGAGGCACGTGCAGTCGAGCGCCCAGTTGGCGAGGCCGAACCCGAACACCATCCCCACATCACGCCCGGTCAGAGAAACCGCCGTCAGGCGAGCGACGATCCGGTCCACGTACTGACCCAGCTCCCCCTTCGGCCAACCCGCTATCCGCCGGCTGGCCCGCACAGCCGCACAGACCAGCCAGCCAAGCACCCTCTGCTGAACGAATACAACGCCCATCCCGATCGCTAGGAGCGTCACGCCTACGATCACGCCCACCAGGTCCAGATTGGCCCCCTCTGCTCCCGCGATGCCTACTCCGACCAGGGCAACCAGAGCGAGGCTCGCCGACGCTGCCACGAACACCGCGACGAGGACCCAGCCCGCAAGCGCGTCGTCTGCCCCCCGACGCCGGTACTGCCTGAAGCTGTACACCGTGGCAACGGCCGGTCCGGCTGGCAAGGAGTTCGTGATCGCCGTCGCTGCCAGCGTGATACCACTCATGGGCCCTATCGGAACTTCGACACGACCGGCTCTAAGCAGGCGCACCTGCATTGCGGCGAAGGCGGCGAACGAACCGGCCTCCGCCAATACCCCGAGGAGGATCCACCACCAATCGATGCGATCGAGGTAATGACCGGCACCGGCAAGCTCGCCGCGACGACCCGCCAGCACGTATCCGGCCACGGCCACCAGACCCAACCCGACGACGTAGCGCAGCACGGGCCATGCCCTTCGAATCGCTCGGTAGACGCTGCGATAAGTCAAGACCCAATCGTCGCATACGCCGCTACGGCTCGGAGGATGCACTGGCCGCGACTAGTCGCTGGGCGCGACGGATAGCATTCTCCACAGTGGCTCTTGGCGTCGACAGCATTGGCCGGACTCGCGAGGTCGTCACCGCGGCCGGCATCGTGGACGCCCTCTTCCACCCTGAGACAGCGCTGCGCGGGGGCATCCCCGGCTCGGTGCGCGCATGGGTCGGGACCATCGGCAAGCCAGGACGTAGGGTCGTCCTCGCGCGTTCAGTGAGTGGCTCGCACCGCGGTGCCCTGGGCGAGACCGACAGCATCACCATTGCCGAAGCCGCCAATACGGCCGCAGCACTGCACCTGCCGATACTTCTGGTCATCTCGTCGTCAGGGGCTGATGTGAGAGAGGGAGTGGCGGCTCTCGACGGATGGGGAAGGGCGGCCTCAGCCATAGCGAGGTGCTCCGGTGTCGTGCCGGTTCTGACGGCTGTAACGGGGCCTGCACTGTCGGGGCCAGCGCTCCTCCTCGGACTCTCCGATGTGGTGGTGATGACCGACGATGCCTTCGCATACATCTCGGGTCCCGACATGGTGGCCAGCTTCACCGGCATCCAGGTGAGCATGGAGGACCTCGGAGGCGCCTCAGTGCACAGCACATCGAGCGGACTGTGCGCCCTCACCGCCACCGACGAGCGGGATGCCCTGGCAGCCATGTCAGAGGTTCTCGCCTACCTTCCCGACAGCACCGATGCCCTCGCTCCCGTGTGTCCAAGCGCTGACGAGCCGGATCGCCCTACACCACAGCTAGCCGATCTGGTGCCGGTCGGCGAGCGAGCCTCCTACGACGTGCGTGACATCGTTTCTGTAGTGGCCGACGACTTCGAGTACCTGGAGCTGCGAGAGCATTGGGCCCCACAGCTCGTCACCGCCATGGCGCGCCTGGACGGGCAGCCCGTGGGGATCATGGCCAACCAGCCCCGTTCCATGGCCGGCACCCTCGACATAGCGGCCTCCCAGAAGGGAGCACGCTTCGTGCGCTTCTGTGACGCTTTCAACCTCCCCATCATCACGCTCGTCGACACGCCGGGGTTCCTGCCGGGTAAGGATCTCGAGTGGCGGGGGATGATACGCCATGGGGCCGAGCTCGCCTTCTCCTACGCCGAGGCCACCGTGCCACGCATATCGGTCATCCTTCGCAAGGCCTATGGGGGGGCCTACATCGTCATGGACTCCAAGGGCCTCGGCAACGACATCTGCCTCGCGTGGCCTACGGCCCAGGTTGCGGTCATGGGAGCCGAGGGCGCGACCCAGATACTTCACCGGCGAGACCCACCCGAGGACCGTGCCCGCCACGAGGAAGACTACCGCCGCGACCTGCTCACTCCCTGGATAGCCGCTGAACGCGGATACGTGGACGCTGTGATCGATCCCTGCGACACCCGGAGCGCGCTATGTGGTTGCCTCGATCTGCTTGCCACTCGCAGGGAGCGTCTCCGACCCCGCCAGCACGACACAGGGCCACTTTGAGACGCTGAGGTCCGACCAGAGATCGCCACGGTTTGCCTAGCGGGGCAGGCGGGCCCGGTTTGCCTAGCGGGGCAGGCGGCCACGACTCAGCATCTGAATAGCCTCGGCGCCCCGGTTCTGGTCCGTCGGAGCAGATCTCACGCTGAACCGGTCCCGCCTCGTGGCCCCGGGAGCTCGTTGAAGCTGTCAAGCAGCGGACCAGCCCGGCCCCATGCGATGCGCGTCACAGAACCAGTCGCTAGATGAAGCCGCCATGCCACCTCCTCACCGACCCCCAGAGCCCATGCGACTGCAGCCTTGATGGGCGACACATGGCTCACCACGACTACGTCCTGCTCGGCGCGTGCCAGCCGGCCGTCTTCGCCGAAAAGCTCCTCGCACGCCTCACGGACCCTGAGCCCGACATCTGCCAGCGATTCCCCACCAGGGAAAGACTGCCGTGCATCACCGCGCAGGCGCTCCCATGCCAAAGGTGGCACGTCGGACAAGGCCAAGCCCTCATAGTCGCCATAGTCGATCTCGATCCATCGGCTGTCGGCTTCGGCGCTGGACGGTCCACCCAACATCGCCGCCGTATCCGATGCTCGGCACAGAGGGCTCGTCCGGACGAGCCCTACCGGCCCGAGCAGCGACGGCACTCGGGAGGCCTGCAAACGACCCAACTCGGTGAGCGGGACATCACTGCGTCCGAGAAGCAGGCCCGCAGCGTTGGCGGTCGACTCCCCGTGACGTACCAGAACCAGCACCCGAGTCTACCAGGCCCATTCGTTCATATAGCGGGGATCGTTCACGCTTCTGGGATCTTTCACGCTTCTGGGATCTTTCACGCTTCGGGGCGAAGCAGGATACGCCCGCACTGCTCACAGGTGATCACCTCTCCCGGGGCTGCCTTGCGGATGCGGTCGATCTCCATCGACGGCAGGACCAGATGGCAGCCCCCACAGGATCCACCGACGACAAGGGCAGCCCCGGTTCCTCCCAGCTTCGACCTCAGCTCCTCATAGCGCTTCAGCAGGTCGTCTGGAATGTCTGTGGCGAGCACCGTACGCTCCGCGATCTTGTCGGCTATGGCCGTGTTGGCCACCATCTCTGCGGCCTGGATCCGCCGTATGAGAGCGGACGCCTCCTCCTCCAACACGGCAATCTCGGATTCCAAGCCCGCGAGCTCGGCATCGAAAGGCTCGATCTGCTCCATGAGATCAAGCTCGAGATCCTCCATCTCCTTCACCCGACCGGCCAGGTGCTTGACCTCCTCGTCAATCGCCTGCAGCTCTCGTGCAGCATTGACCTGGCCCCCGTACAGGCGCCGCTCGAGCTCATCCTTCCGGGCCCGGGCGGATTCGACCTGGTCATCCAGCACAGCCTGCTTGGTGCCGAGCAAATCACGCTGGCGACTTGCCTCGGCGACCCTCGA
Organism: Actinomycetes bacterium; assembly: GCA_021851165.1. Lineage (GTDB taxonomy): Bacteria > Actinomycetota > Acidimicrobiia > Acidimicrobiales > JAJZJN01 > JAJZJN01. Next base: position 14,991 of record JAJZJN010000035.1, on the reverse strand, counting down.
AGCGATCAGATCCAGCGCGGCCTCCACCCTGGAAAGCTCCGCCTTCTCCGGGAGGGTGTCGCGACGGTGGCGCAACTGGTCGATCAGGGTATCAAGCTGTTGGACCTCGATCAGCCGTGATGTGGAACCTGCCTCAGATGACACAGAGCATCCTTATCACAACGGGCGCTCAGGCCGTGACCAGAGGGACCGCCCGGGCCGTGACCAGATAGTGCCCGGCTGCTGCGCTGCGGGCCGCGGGCTGCGGGCCGCGGGCCGCGGCCCGCAGGTCCACCGCCATGGTGTCGAGCAGTACTGGCAGCGCAGCCGCGTGCCCACTCACCGGGTCGCTTTGCCGCTAGCCTCACTCTGGGCGTGAGCCGTCCGGATGAGAGCATCCCCGAGCCAGGAGCAATCGCACGTTGCCACCGAAAATCCCGAACTCCCTCGACGCTCATTGGTATTGGGACGTCAACCGCTTCGCGGTGCATACGTCTTGGGCACATGGTTTCATGGCTTTTTATGCAGAATACGGGGCGGTTGGCGTGCTCGGGGTCCTACTTCTCGCCGCTTGGTGGCGGGCACGCTCGTCGCCCGATCCGCTTCAGGCCGTCTCCGCTGTCCTGTGGGCAGCGGGTGGAACCGTGCTCGCCTGGGGGCTCGCCCACTACGGCCTCAAGCCTCTCATAGCCCGCCCGCGGCCGTACTTCGCGATGCCTCAAGCCGAGGTGCTCCTCCACAAGACGACCGGCTACAGCTTTCCTAGCGGCCACGCCACAGTGGCAGGTGCGGTCATCGTCGGACTCTGGCTATCACGCGACAAGCTGATGACGATACTGGCCGCCATTGTCGGGCTCTTGCTTTGCTTCGGCCGCGTGTACACCGGGATGCACTACCCCGGCGACGTAGCCGGTGGGCTCGTGTTCGGCAGCCTGATCCTGCTCGTTGCGTACCCGCCTGCTGTCGCGCTCCTGAGGCGATTCGACAAGCTCCTCCTGGACAAGACCCCCCTCGCAGTGATGGTCTCGTCCAGGCCACCGGATCGCCACACGAAGGTCGGGGCAGCCTGACTTCAGACAGGCCTGATCTGTGCTGCGAGAGCAGCGAGCACACCGTTGACGAACGGCCCTGACTGCTCGGTCGAGAACTCCTTTGCCAGTTCGACCGCCTCGTTCAGGATCACTGCCACAGGGGTCTCTGGGCAGCTGAGCAACTCGGCCACAGCCATCCGTAGGATCGACCTGTCCACAGCGGGCATCCGGCCAAGCTCCCATCCGACAGAGGCGGCAGCGAGTAGATCGTCGATATATCCTGATCGCTCCACGAGGGCATCGAGCAGCTCAACGGTGAATGGATCTGGTATCACCGGAAGGGTGGCAAGCACCTCGGGAATGCCCATGTGCTTCACACCGGCCTCATAGATGAGCCCCATCGCCCGCTCGCGTGCTTGACGGCGAGGCCCTCCTTCAATGCCCGCCTGCGGGCCGCCAGCCCTAGGCCCGGGTGATGTACTCACCGCTGCGGGTGTCAATCTTCACCCGCTCGCCCGGGTTCACGAACAACGGGACCTGAACCACCAAACCGGTCTCGAGAGTGGCAGGCTTGCGGGCACCGGATACCCGATCTCCCTGCACGCCGGGCTCCGTTTCGGCAACCGACAGCTCGACGGCAGCAGGCAGGTCGACACCTACTATCTCCGAGCCATACAGCTCCAACACCACGTTATCGGAGTCCTTCAGGTATTTCGCCGCTTCACCCAGGGTTGCAGCAGGCACCTCCATCTGATCGTAAGAAGTCACATCCATGAAGACGTAGTCCGTGCCCGACCGGTAGAGGAGCTGCATCTCACGCTTGTCGATGATCGCCTGCTCCACACGCTCGTCGGCACGGAAGGTACGCTCGATCACCGCTCCGGTTCGCACGTTCTTCAGCTTCGTGCGCACGAACGCACCGCCCTTGCCGGGCTTCACATGCTGGAACTCGACCACGCTGAACAGCCCCTCGTCGAGGTCCAGCGTCATGCCGTTTCTAAGATCGTTCGTGGTTACAGCCATCAGGCAACGACATCCTTCGTGAAAGTGGTGAGTGGACTACAGCCGTTGCCCGTGACTACGACGGTGTCCTCTATACGCACCCCACCCACGGTGGGCAGGTAGACACCCGGCTCGACGGTCACGACCGTGCCGGCAGCGAGGATAGCAGTCGAGCCGGACGCTACCGCCGGGGCCTCGTGTATGTCGAGGCCTACCCCATGCCCCGTGGAGTGCTCGAACGCCTCTGCCCATCCGGCCTTGGCTATTAGGTCCCGGCAAGCGCTGTCGACATCGCCGGCCTCGACACCGGCTTTGACGGCGGCAACTCCCGCTGCCTGCGCAGCCCTGACCACCTCGAACACCCGTGCCAGCTCGCCAGCGGGCGCCCGGCCGGCACAGAATGTCCTCGTCATGTCCGACCGGTAACCGTCGAAGGTCGCACCAAAATCGATGACGACCGGGTCCCCGGTCAAAATGTGTCGCCCCGTCGGCTGGGCATGGGGCTTTGCCGAGTTCGGGCCCGATGCAACGATCGTCTCGAAAGCACGGTCCTCCGCCCCCAGGCGACGCATGGCCACCTCGAGAGCCAAGGCGAGGTCTGCTTCGGTCGTCCCCTGACCGATCATCGGCAGAACCTCGCCGAGCGCAGCATCTGCGATCTCGGCGGCTCGGGATATGCGGGCCGTCTCCCCCGCATCCTTCACTTCGCGCAGGGCCTCCACCAAACCTGCGGTGGCCACGAGCTCGGCAGGTGCCATCGCCTCTGCGAATCGGCGCTTGGACGCCCAGCTCGTGTGCTCAGCCTCTATACCGACCCGATGCACGCTGCTACCGATCATCCCGGCCAGAGCGTCGCGCTGGACCTGGGCCCCTCCCACGCCGAGCTCGACGGATCCTGCCGTCCCAGAAGCTTCCAGCTGCTCTGCGGCTTGGGTGCGATACCTTCCGTCTGTCACCAGCAACGCCCGGTCCCGCGCTCCTTCTACCAAGAGCACCCCGGCCGAACCGCTGAAGCCGGTCAGATAGCGAACGTTGGACAGGTCCGTCACCAGCAGCGCGTCGACACCGGCATCCACGAGCAGCGGGCGCAGCTTATGCAGACGACCGGGTACCTCAAGAGGCGGCAACTCGCTCATTGGAACACCTTCCCTTCGGGCATGTCGACTTGGTTCCCCGCCGGATTCCCGGCGTCTGGATATTCGGTGGGCTCCCCCCTCCGGGCACCGCCCGCGGACGGGGCGCTCGGGGCGCTCGGGGCGCTCGCCGCGAAGATCCCTGCCAGGGCATGGACGGCCAGCCGGTAGCCAAGGCCACCGAAGCCTGCGATCGTCCCACTCGCCACAGGTGCGACGACCGACGTATGCCGCCACGGCTCGCGTGACGCTGGATTGGACAGGTGCACTTCGACGACAGGCCCGTCAAACGCTGCCAGAGCATCGTGCAACGCCCATGAATAGTGGCTCAGCGCTCCTGGATTCACCACGATCCCGGCGGCACGGTGCCTAGCAGCGTGGACCAGCTCCACAAGCTCGCCCTCGTGATTGCTCTGATGGTGCTCGATCACCATGCCATGGCGTGCCGCCTCGTCCACGGCTTGCCGTATGTGATCGGCGAGAGCCTCACGCCCGTAGATCTCGGGTTGGCGGTCGCCGAGCAGGTCGAGGTTCGGCCCGGACAGCACCAATACCAACCTCGACTGTCCGGTTGGCAATGTCGATGATGCAGCGGCCCGACCGGCATCACTCGATCCCCTTGCTATCAATGCCCCATGCCCATCTCGGGTCCGTGCTCCATCTCCGCAAGGGTAGCCATCACGTCGGCCTCGGGAACGCGGCGCACAGGCTCCACCCCTGCGGGCCCGTCGAGAACGAAGGTCAGATCATGGTCTGCCTTCTTGTCGCGGGACATGAACTCGACGAGCCTGCCCCTCTCGACGTCAGGAGGTAGCCTCGACGGCAGCTCGAATCCCGCGAGCACTTTGCGATGCACCTCGACGCGCTCATCGTCGATCCGGCCCAAGCGACGGGCGAGCAGCGCAGCGAACATGATGCCGACTGCGACAGCCTCGCCATGACTGATGCTCTGACCATGCCCCGACGAGAGCGCTGTGGCTTCTATGGCGTGGCCAAGGGTATGCCCATAGTTCAGCACCATCCGCTGCCCCGCTTCGCGCTCGTCGGCGCTCACCACTGCAGCTTTCACCTCTATGCAGCGAGCTACCTGCTCGGCCAGGGAGAGTGCCAGGATGTCGGTGCCGGCCGACCTGCTTCCCAGGAACGCGTACTTGGCCATCTCACCGTGCCCCGAGGCCCACTCGCGCTCGGGGAGGCTGGCCAGCAGATCCGTGTCGCACAGCACTGCGTGGGGTTGCCAGAACGCCCCGACGAGGTTCTTGCCCTCGGGGAGGTTCACCCCGGTCTTTCCTCCGACGGCTGCGTCGACCTGGGCGAGCAGGGTGGTGGGCACGTTCACGTATGCGATCCCGCGGTGATACGCCGACGCGGCAAATCCCGCCAGATCGCTGACCACACCTCCGCCGAGGGCCACCACCGCGTCGTTGCGGGCAAGCCCCATCCGGGCGAAATCACGGCACAACGCCTCGACGGAGGCAAGGGTCTTGGCCGACTCGCCAGGGGGAACAAAGAACACTCGGTGCTCCACGCCTGGATCGACCACTGCGGGGATACCAGCCTGGCTCACTATGGCAACCCGGCTCGCTGTGGGCGGCACGACCTCACCGAGCAGGCGCGATGCCCCGGGTCCGATGACGACCTCGTAGGAGCCTTGCGAAGTGGTGACTGAAACGACTCTCATCTGGTGTCCCTCTCCACATCGGCGTCGGTATCGACGAACAACCGGCCCAGGCGCGCCGCGACCAACCGGCCGACTGTTGTCTTGCCGGCGCCCATCATGCCCACGAGCACCAGCCGCTCGTCCCTGGCCACGGTCCCCGAACCCGCGGCACCGTCAGCTGGTGCGGTTGGTGACATCCGCTGAGGCTCCCGCACCGCCCGATCCTGTGGCCACCGACGACGGGGTCTCCCCGAGGCTTGCCAAGAACGCGTCCTGGTTGCGCACCATCTCTGCGAGCGAGTCGCCGCCGAACTTGCGCGTGGCCTCGTTCGCCAGCACCAGGGCAACCATGGTCTCGGCTACCACACCCATGGCCGGAACCGCAGTCACGTCGGTGCGTTCCTTGAACGACACCGTGGGCTCCTTGGTGGCGACGTCGACGGTTCCCAGTACCGGCCGGTTGAGAGTCGCGAGCGGCTTCATCGACGCACGCGCCACGAGCAGCGATCCAGTCGAGATGCCACCCTCTATGCCTCCTGCCCGATCAGTGGTCCTGTGGTAGCCACCGGTGACATCTCGACTGCCCGAGGACGTAGGTACCGGGGGAACCCACACAATCGCATCGTGGGCCTGGGAGCCCCTGGCTCCGGATATCTCGAAGGCATCCCCTATCTCGACACCCTTGACCGCCTGGATGCTCATGAGACCCTGGGCGATCAGGGCGTCGAGCCTCCTGTCCCAGTGGACATGGCTGCCGAGCCCGACCGGCACACCGTAGCCGAGCACTTCCACCACCCCGCCTAGGGAGTCACCCTCCTTCGCGGCAGCCTTCACGGCTGCGATCATCCGCGCCTCGGCATCGCTGTCCATGCAGCGCACGGGAGAAGCGTCCACCAGATCCAGATCCTCGGGCCGGGGCCGTAGGCCGGCATCGGCTACCTCCCCGCCCAGGGCAACCACATGGCTGACAACCACCATGCCGAGACAGGCGATCAGCTCCTTGGCCAGGTAGCCTGCGGCGACACGGGCAGCCGTCTCGCGTGCCGAAGCACGTTCCAGCACGTCACGAGCATCGTCGAACCCGTACTTCTGCATACCGGCGAGGTCTGCGTGTCCAGGGCGCGGGGCCGTCAGCCGCCGCTTGGGCTGTCCGGGGCTCGGTGACATCTCCTCTTCCCACTTCGGCCACTCGGTGTTGCCTATCTCTATGGCAACAGGAGATCCGATGGTACGGCCATGGCGAACCCCAGAGAGAATGCTCACTTCATCCGCCTCGAAGCGCATGCGGGGCCCACGACCATAGCCGAGACGCCTACGGGCCAACTCCTCGGCCAGCCCCTCCGACCTGACGGTTAGCCCGGCGGGCAGCCCCTCCACCACGACCACCAGCGCCCTGCCATGGGACTCACCTGCTGTCAGGTAGCGGAGCACCAGTCCAATGTAGCTCGCGGCCGGCTCACCCGAGCCGCCCCAGCCACAGATGAACGATGGCATTGCCCCACAGCACCGCCACGACGGCTCCCGCAGCAAGGAACGGGGCGAACGGCACCTTCGACTTGCGCCCGTAGCCTTTGACCACCATGAGTGCCGTGCCGACCAGCGCCCCCAGGACGAAGGCCACCATGATTGCCGCAGCAGCTATCTCTATGCCACGCCAGCCAGGGCCGAGCCAGCCGGTCGCAACTCCCACTAGACCGGCGAGCCGGACATCGCCGAAACCCATTCCCCCAGGCTGCGCGAGGTGGATCGCGAGGAACAGGCCGAACGCCCCCACCCCCGCCACCGCCGCATGGCCGAGTGCCCCGAAGCGACCGTCCAGAATCGAGGCCACCACGAGAAGCAGCGACATGAGGCCAAGAGTCGGATACAACACACGGATTGGCACTATCCGGTGCTCGATGTCTATAGCCGTGATAGCGACCAGGCCCAGAGCCAGCACGCCATAAGCGGCCAGCGCCGGAGTCGCTCCGAAGCGAGCGGCAAACGCGCCGATCACCACGCCAGAGACCACAGACAGCACAAGCGGACGAAACGGGTGTGCTTCCACGGCCCCGCAGGACGGGCACGGGCGCACCCGTGACACGACGGTCACCAGGGGCACCCTGGCCAAGCCGCCAGCCGGCGCGGCGCAGGTGGGGCACCGCCACCAGGCAAGCCGGAGCGATTCGTGCTCCGGCACGCGCTCGACAGGTATCTCGAGCAGACCCCCGAGCACAAGTCCTCCGACGGCTGCCAGCCCCACCACCCACGCGTCCACATGGCAACGTTACCTGGACGGCAGTGTCGATCCCCACCTGGTGCGGCAGGCCGAACGGCAATCGCTCCTAGCCACAGCTACCATCGCCGATATGCATGCGGAAACGATCCAGTTGACCACAGCCGACGGACCGATGGCGCTCTACCAGACCACCCCCGATGGGGAGGCCAGAGGTGCGGTGGTCGTCATCCAGGAGGCATTCGGCGTCAACGACCACATAGAGGATGTCACCAGGCGGTTCGCTGCCGAAGGATACCTGGGCGTAGCGCCGCACCTGTTCCACCGGACGGGTGACCCTCGATTCGGCTACGACGATTATCCGAAGGTGTTGGAGCACATGGCCGCCCTGGGCGATCCCCAGATTCTCACTGACGTAGGAGCCGCCGTGGCTCATCTGGATGACTTGGGCTTCGAGGCGAGCCGCATCGGCGTGGTCGGGTTCTGCATGGGAGGACGGGCGACGTTCCTGGTGGCGACCCACCTGGACATAGGCGCGGCTGTGAGCTTCTACCCGGGTGCCATAGTCACACCACGCTCGGCGACCATGCCTGCGCTCATCGACCGCATCGAGCAGTTGACCGCCCCTTGGCTGGGTCTTTTCGGTGACGAGGACAAGAGCATCCCGGTCGAGGATGTCGAGCGTCTCCGCTCCGAGATGACAGAGCGCTCACCGGTGCCTTGGGAGATAGTCCGCTACCCGGGTGCCGAGCATGGCTTCCACTGCGATGCACGGGCATCGTACTCACCGGCAGCTGCTGCCGACGGCTGGCAACGAACCCTCGCCTGGCTCGGGTCGTACCTGCACTGATCGCCGGCTCATGGCCGGCAGACTGTCTCTTACCGGCGATCCATGGCCGGCAGACTGTCTCTTACCGGCGATCCATGGCCGGCCGCGATCCCGCTGAGCCGGGAGCACGTGGGTTCTGATTTGTCACCAATCTCACAATTCCAATGATTAGCACCACGTTGTGTGGCATCAGTTGGGGCATGTCGATATATGCAGTCACGTGGCGTGAGGCCAGCTTGACCCTTCGGGCCAAGGCGCCGACAATGCACTTGCAATGAGCCCGCTACCTGCCAGTAACCAACCTGCGGACTCCAGCTCACGTGCCGTGCCCGCCGGCATCTGGCATGTGGATTCGAGTCATTCGAAGCTGCAGTTCTCCGTCCGGCATCTGATGGTATCGAAGGTTCGTGGACATTTCGGGTCGTTTGCCGGGACCGTGACAACCGGATCAGACCCGCTCGATGCCACCGTCGAGGGGTGTCTAGACGTGAGCTCGATCGATACCGGTGACGTTGCCCGTGACGATCACCTCAGATCCAAGGACTTCTTCGACGTGAACAGGTGGCCCCACATGCGCCTTGCCGGACGCATAGTGGCTACCACGCCGCAGGGCTACCTGCTACGCGCCGACATGACCATACGCGATGCCACGAGAACCGTCGCTCTCGACGTCATGCTCGATCCACTGCGATACGACCAAGACGCCACTCCCCGGCTTTGTGCCCAGGCCACCGCCACCGTCAGCCGCAAGGACTTCGGCCTCCAATGGAACGCCACGATCGAAGCCGGCGGGGTCCTGGTCGCCGACCAGGTGGAGCTCCTGCTCACTGTCGAGGCGCTGCTCACCAGGGACAGCAGGGCGGCTACTGACTAGCACGAGTTTTGCGTCATCTTGCAAGGAGCATCAGGGCCAACGCAACGCATGGCGACCAACACAGCCCTTCCCTGCTGTCTCGGGACAAGTGAGGACGCTACCAGGAGCGTGGCCAGTATCCTCGGCCCACCAATGCACGAAACTCTCTCCTCGAGCGTCATGCCACCATCCCCCAACTCGTGGAGACCAATCCCCACCCTCAGCCCAGGTCCGCAGCCACGAATGGCATGTTGGCTCCCCAATTTCCGACACCCTCCAACCTGATGAGCGCTAGCAATGGACAATTGATACTCTCACACGTTTGACTGGTCCTACGTATGGCCATATGATGAGCAATGCAATTGTTACAGGAAGGCCTAGCCCACGACCGAGGTTGCCGGATGGCCTTATTACGGGTTCAACAGGCTGTCACCAAATGGCCCGTTCCTGGCCATTTCCGGGGCAAAAGGCCAGGTCGTTGTGCGCTTGGAACGCATTGTGCGACAGCCTGTCAAGCTTGTCAATTAGCGATGCCCGAGCAACTGTCCGTGAATTCTGCGAGACAGTTCTCCGCTATCAACGCTCTCGCGATCCCGACCTGGCTCCGCTGGAGAATGCTTAAGACGCCAGTCAGACGAGCGCCAGCGACCACATCGTGACACTACGCTCCAGGCCGAAACCTAAGCTCCTCTCCCCCAGACCAGCCGTCTCATCACCGAGGCCCGCTTGAACAACCATGCCGTCCCTCGCCCTGGTGTGACACAGGCCTGGTCACTGTCGGGGCTCGCCTGGGGGATGCCAGAAAGTCTCACGAGGTCAAGCCTCCGGGAAGTTGACCAGAACAGGTTGGGTTTCTGCCCAATAGCACTCACAATCGTCCGCGCTTGCGGTTTGGAGCACACGATCCGAGCACCGTACCAATGCAGGCCAGTCCGCGCGCTGCTCGGGCGCCCCTCGCCGTTTTCGCCTGGAACGAGCAAACCAGCTTATGACTCAAACCAGCCGGTGGTCGGCACTACCGGATACCGATCTGAACCTCCTGCCAGCACAAACACACACCCATGCCCAACCGACGATTGCCGCGAGGACTGATGGACGAGGGCCCGCACACAGCTCTGGAGGCCAACAGCATCCGTACGTCGCGCTACCTAGCTGTGAGCGTCTTGACTACAGTGACGGCCTTCCTACCTGTGTTCCTCGTCGGTGCCCTGGCGGTTGAGCTCCGCCAGTCCTTGCACTTCGACTCAGGCAGGCTCGGGCTGGCAGTCAGCTTCTACTACCTCGGCGCTGGCGTCGGGTCAATGCCATTGAGCTGGATCACCGAACGCATAGGCGGCAGCCGGATGATGCGGATAGCCACCGCTGCTGGAGCTATTCTCACCGCCCTCCTTGCTACAGCTACGAGCTCGTGGGACACTTTGGCCTCGATCCTCGGCCTGTGCGGCGTCGTGGGCGGTGCAATTCTTCCTGCTACCTACGCCTTTCTCGCCCGGCATGCCCGCATAGACCGGCAAGGACTCACGTTTGGAATCAACCAGGCAGCAGTGCCGCTCGCTTCCCTGTTGGGGGGCGTAGCTGTCCCGAGCCTCGCTCTTACTCTCGGCTGGCGATGGACATTCGCCTCCGCTGCTGTCCTCTCCCTAATCACGTGCTTCCTGATCCCGTCTTCGAACTCCAGCCCCAAGAGGACCACACGAACACGCCACGCGGACAAAGGACGGAGGCTCACCGTTGCACCACTCGTGCTGCTATCGGTCGGACTTGGCCTCGGAATGTTTGCCGCCAACGCGGTGGTCGCCTTTCTCGCCGTAGCGAGCGTAGCCGTGGGCTTTGGAAAGGGGGCTGCTGGTCTAGTGGTTGCTGCCGGCGCTAGCGCCGCAGCCGTGGTCCGCATTGGAGCCGGGATACAAGCCGACCGTCGCGGAAAGCGCCATTTCCCCGTCGTAGCCGCCATGCTAGCTGTTGGCGCTGCTGGCTACGTCGTCCTCGCCGCAGGCTCCATGACCCACTCCCGCTGGCTATTCCTTGGCGCCGCCGTCGTGGCCCTTGGCGCAGGATGGGGCTGGAACGGTCTCTTCATCTTCGCCGTGGTCCGCACCCACTCCCGTTTCCCTGCCCGGGCCATAGGAATTGTCGACGTCGGAGGTCGTCTCGGAGGTGTTCTCGGCCCGCTGACGGTGGGGCTCGTGATCGTACATGCTTCGTACGCAACAGCATGGATCGTAGCCGCGGCTGCCGCAGCAACTGCATCGGGCGCGGTATTGCTGGGTCGCCACCGCCTTACCGCCAGCCACCCCACATGATCATCGACGGGCAAAGCCCGCGTTGGGAGCTGGGCCCCAGATCAAGCAAGCTGAGACCGCAAGGCCGCACCCTCCTTGCCTGCAAGTTCAAGACTCACCGTAAACTCGTAAAGGTCGCCACGGTAGTGCGAGCGGACGAACTCGCAGGGAACCCCATCGCCGCTGAGTAGTAGCCGCTCCACAAACAGGATGGGGGCGCCGAAATCCACCTCCAGCCAGCGCGAAACATCCACATCGGCAAGCTCGGCACGGATCGACTGGCTGCCCCCGGTGAAAACGACTCCCTTTTGCTCCAGAAGCGTCATCAAACCCGAACTCCGAAGCTCGGCCTCACTCACAAGCTCACCGAAGCGCATAGGCAAGTAGTTCACCGTAAAAGCAAAGACCCGTCCATCCATCGCGCGCCGTCGCCTCACAATGGTCCCGCGGGCTTCACCGATCTCAAGGATCGTAGACACCCGCGCAGGTATGGGGGTGTCGTGGACAACCTCCACCGTCGACACCTCTGTCCTCTGCGTCTCGGAGATCAGATCAGCGAGAGACCCGCGGAAGCGCTGGCCGAGCACATGCGCCGCTGTGGGCAGCACGAAAGTGCCACGGCCCTGCTGGCGACTCACAAGACCCTGCTGGACGAGCTCGCCCACGGCCTGCCTGATCGTGGCGCGACTCACGCCAAACTCCACAGCCAACTCGTCCTCCGAGATCAGCCGCTCCTGGGGCGCGTACAATCCGTCCAGAATCCGTTGCCGGAGGACACCAAATACCTGGTAGTACAGCGGCACTGGCGATGCGGCATCTGTAATCAACTAAACCCGCCCCCCAACGTCGACCTTCTTGCCAGGTTGCTACAGATCAGGTGATAATCGCTACCGCCCCCCTGCCGCCCTCCTGCCGTTCTCGCACGAGACCTGAGCAACTCGGTCGACCCGTGGAATTTCAACAACACACACACACTCGGGTCCATACTGCAGTACGAGGACCGACCCCCGATGAACCTCAAGCTGTGCTGACACTCATCCGCATGCACTTCTATCTTGACCATCGTAATATTAGAGTATAGACATACTGTCGAGTGTTTGAGCAAATGAATTCGGAGAATAAACCTGGGAGGGTGAGCACAGCAACGGGAATCCCCACAAACGAGTCCGGCCTAAGATAGAATGCCCACGAGTAACACGGGAACAGCCTGAGCGGCTATCGTGCACCTGGAGTTGGCACGGTTTAATGGATATCCCCAACAGGCACACAGCACCAGAACAGATCTCAACAAGTGTGAGCTTGCCACACATGCTATGTGCCGCAACGCCGTCGCCGCCAGCCACATCAGCGGTGCCTGGCCGGTTGCCACCATGCCTGATCTAGAGTGGCGAGCGCTCAACCAGTTACACCTGCCACCACAAGCACTCCCTAGCAGCTCCTGAGCGACGGTGGCTTACGAGTGCTCGGCAACGCGCTCTGTCTGAGCGGTTAGGACGTTGACTCGGGTGTCAGCTGGGAACCTATTGGCCCTGCATCACAAGCCATTACGCAATAGGGCTGGTGCTTTCGAACTGTCCAGGACCCAGGCAACCGCCACCATGCGGCATATTCCTTGCTACCGAGCGAGAAACGCCTCGACTGTGCGGCGAGCATCGTCGCTCATCTGAAGCAGCCGAGAAAAGCCCTCCTCGAACTGGAGGGCATCATCGATGCTGATCCCGTGGGCACGTCGCATCGACTCCTTCGTAGCGTGAAGCGCCGGAGGAGAGAAGGCTGCTATCTCGTCGGCCCATCCCCAAGCGGCGTCCAACAGCTCCTCCGGCGGCACGATCGCGTTCACGAGCCCGAAACGCAATGCCTCGTCGGCCTCGAGCACCCGCCCTCTTAGGAGCATCTCTGCGGCGATCGCCCAGGGCAGGTTGTCAGGAAGCCGCACTGTCCCACCCCCACCAGCCATGAGGCCAAGCCGCACCTCGGGGAACGCGAAGCGCGCACTCGGCACGGCCAAGCGCAGGTCGCAGGCGAGCATGACCTCGAAACCACCCCCGAATGCCAACCCGTTCACCGCAGCGATCACCGGCTTCGGGAAATGGATGTCCTTCGTCAACCCTCCGACCGACACGTCCCAACGCTCGAACGCTCCCTCTGGCACGGTCTTGACGTCAAATCCGGCACAGAACGCCCGTTCTCCTGTACCAGTCACCACGACAACACGGATCTCATCGTCATCGGCCGCGGCCCGGAAAAACGCCCTACAACGACGACTGGTGTCGAGATCAAGCGCGTTCAATCGCTCGGGCCGGTTAAACCGAAGCAGCGCTACTGCACCCCGACGCTCCACACACACAGTGTCGCCTGAGTCAGATCCTGTGACGCTACGATCGAGTGCTTCCTCATACATAGCTGCACTCATCTCCCTTCCTTCTACCTAACCTTCACCAGCGCACCTGGCCCTACGCCCATGTCGTCCGGTCACATCCCCACGGCCGCAGCGGTCAGCGCCCATCGACAACGCGATGTACTAGCCCGGCGCCGTCCGCGATGCACTCAGCGGCACGACCACCGCGCCCGGCAGCATCACCGATCGTGTACACGCCGAACGGCGGTGCTATCTCGCGGCACAACCCCAGTAGAGTCGTGTTCGCCTGCACGCCTTGCGAGACGAGCACCGTACCAGGCGCGGGCAGCACCCGGACAGCACCGTGCTGGGCAAGCACAATCTCCTCTTGGCGAATCTCCAGGATTCTCGCCGAGAGTTCTACTTCCACGTCCGGGTTGTCGAGAAGGCGGGGTACCACAAGGATCTTCGCCCGCGCCCCCACGTCAGGGGCAAGCTCGTCGGTACCGCCAACCAGCAGAACCCTGCCTCCTCGGGCGACGATGTCGTCAGCAACCGCGATTCCTTCCCGGTCGGTACCCCATACCGTGTAACGGTGCCCCGGTAGGATCGGCTCCTGCGCTCGAAGCCAGTCCCGAACATCGACAACCCGCCGAAGATCGGAACCGGGAAGCTCCGGAACATGTCCTCGCCCGCCGGTCGCTAGCACAACGACATCGGGGGATCCCTCATCGATAAGATCGACGCCTGCATCAACACCTAGCTGCATGCACACGCCCAACGCCGCGAGTTCACCATCGTACCATCGCAGGATGCGACCGTACTCGGGGTACTCGCGCAACCTGGCCGCTAGGAGGAACTGCCCACCGAGCTCAGTGGCTCGCTCGTAGAGCCTCACGTCACATCCGGCCAATGCAAATTTCCGCGCGGCTTCGAGGCCTGCCGGGCCGGCGCCGACAATCGTAACCCGCCGCGGCCTGCGAATCCGGCGAGGTCCCCTATCGAGGTACTCGAGGCCTACTTCGGGGTTGACCGTGCACGGAATCGGCTCGCCACTCCCTAGCTCGTCAATACAGAGATTGCACGCGATACACGGACGCGGCTGTTCACCGCTGAAGACCTTGCGCGGCCAGTCCGGATCCGCGTGCAATGCCCTAGCGAGGGTCACCCAGTCCGCGTCCCCTGAAGCAACGATGTCCTCTGCCACTTCCGGTGAGTTAATCCGGCCCGCGACACCCACCGGCCGCCCGAATTCTCGGTAGCACCGCGCATAACCCCTCAACAGGCCCTGCGGCCACTCGCCCGGCTGTACAATCCATTCCCGAGCCTCATAGCAGCCTGCCGAAACATCGATTGCGTCAACTAAGTCCAACCGCACTCGCCTCATGACTGCCAAGGTGGCATCGGCGTCCAGCCCGCCAGGAGGACCCTCGATCGCAGAGATTCGCAACCCGACGGCCATGTGGTCCGCCTCGTCGCGTACGGCGCGCAGAACCTCGTTCATGAACAAGGCCGGATCCGCCCACTCGTCCTCACGCCAGTTAGTCCGGGGCGACATGAACTGGTGTATTAGATAGCCATGTGCACCATGTACCGTCACCATATCGATCCCCGCCTCACGGCACCGGCGTGTAGCCTCGGCGAAGGCTTCCACCAGGGCGTAGATCTC
>JAJZJN010000034.1 GCA_021851165.1 Actinomycetes bacterium | reverse complement strand
CGGGTTCTTCAGCTCGTTCGCGGCCTCGTTCAGCTATATCTCCCCGTCGACCGGTATCTTCACGCTGTTCTCCCTCGGTCTGATCACCGTCGGCGGCGTGTTCATATGGAGCTGGCCGATCGTGGCTGTCGGCCAGTTCATCGTGGCGCTCAACTTCGCGGAGGTGTCCAGTCACTTCCCCGTAGCGGGGTCGGTGTTCCAGTGGACGAAGTACCTGGCAGGCCGGCGCTATGCATGGTTCACCGGCTGGTTGTACCTGTTTGCAGGGATACTGACGACCACCGCGGTGGTGGTGACGCTTCCCCTCACCGTCCTGCCGGCACTGGACAACATGGGCTGGCACCTCGACGCTGGAAGCCTGCACGACCAGATAGTCGTCGCGGCGATCACCCTGGTCGTCATCACGGTTCTGAACATCTACAGCGTCAAGCTCGTCTCGGTCATCAACAATACCGGGGTGTTCTTCGAGATCCTGGGCATGGTCGTGTTCGCCGTTGTGATGCTGATCGTGCACCGTCACCAGAACATCTCGGTCGTGACCAACAGCGGCGGGCTCCACGTTGGCTTCGGGCCGTTCTTCGCGGCGATGTTCATGAGCCTGTTCGTCATATACGGCTTTGACACGGCTTCCACCCTGGCCGAGGAGACCAATGACCCCCGCCGGAAGGCTCCACAGGCGGTCCTGTCCTCGGTGGCCGGCGCCTTCGTGATCGGGGCGATCTTCCTCGTGGCCGTGCTGATGGCAATACCGAACCTGAAGACTGCCATCGCGAAGGGCTGGGGCCCGGCGCAGGTGATAGATGCCAACTTCGATCACTTCTGGGCCACGGTGTACCTGCTGGTCGTGTCCGCTGCGATCCTGGTGTGCTGCATGGCGATCATGACGGCCACGATCCGGTTGTGCTTCGGCATGGCGCGTGACAACCGGCTCCCGGGGTCGAGGCACCTGGCCCAGGTGCACCCGAAGCTCCACACGCCGATCTGGTCATGCATAGCAGTGGCCGTCATCGCCGCTGTCCCGATGATCAAGTACGCAGGAGCTGGCATCGTCGCCATAGCCGCTACGGCGATGATCTACCTGACGTACTTCCTCGGAAATCTCGCCATAATGTGGGCTCGGAGGACCAAGGGCTGGCCGACGGAGCATTCGCCGTTCCGGCTCGGAAGATGGGGCATGCTGGTCAACGGGGTGGCGCTGGTTTACGGCGGCGCGATGCTGGTCAACTTCGCATGGCCGCGCGCTGCGAGCAACCCCGAACCGTCCCAGACCGCTGGAGCGCTCAGCCTGGGTGTTGCCTTCCTCGACAAGATCCCGATCCTGTACACGGTGCTCGCGTTCGTTCTCATAATCGGCGTCATCTACTACTTCATATGGGAGGTGCGTAAGCCCCTTCCCGTGATGCCACCGGCCGAGACAGGTCCACTGGTCATTCCCCCGGAGTCCATCCCTCCCGACGAGATCCCGACGTAGCCTCCAGCCAAGGAGGTGCCTGTAGCGACGCTCATGGTCTTCACGGCGACCGTGTAGCGCCGCTCGGGTGGGGGTGGCACGCCGGGAGCGGTGGACCTGTCAGGTGTCCAGAGCGTGCATGACGTGTTTCAGGCGGGTGTAGTCCTCCAGTCCGTAGATCGACAAGTCCTTGCCGTAGCCAGAGTGCTTGAAGCCGCCGTGGGGCATCTCGGCCACGAGCGGGATGTGGCAGTTGACCCAGACGCAGCCGAAGTCGAGAGCTGCCGAGACCCGCATGGCCCGGCCATGGTCCGCGGTCCACACGCTGGAGGCGAGGCCGTATTCGACGTCATTGGCCAACGCGAGGGCTTCGCTCTCGTCGGCGAAGCGCTGGACGCCCAGAACTGGCCCGAAGACCTCCTTCTGGACCAACTCGTCGTCCTGGCGGAGGCCGGCCACCACCGTGGGGCTGTAGAAGAAGCCGCGCGACCCATACCGATGACCGCCTACGACCACTTCGGTGTGATCGGGGAGTCGCTCCACGAACCCCGATACACGCGCCAGCTGGTCGGCACTGTTCAACGGGCCCATCTCGCAGGCTTCGCCGGGTCCACCTACGGTGGTGTCCGCTGCGCGCCCGGCCAGAGCCGACACCAGAGCGTCGTAGACGCCGTCAGCGGCGAGCACTCTGGTGGCAGCCGTGCAGTCCTGCCCGGCATTGAAGTAGCCAGCCGTGGCGATGGCTTCTGCAGCCGCTGCGACGTCGACGTCGTCGAAGACGATCACCGGAGCTTTTCCACCGAGCTCCAGGTGAACCCGCTTCAAGTCGAGAGCCGCCGCGCCGGCCACCTCCATCCCGGCACGGACGGATCCCGTGATGGCAACCATTGCGGGTCCCGGGTGCTCGACGAGCGCCCGGCCTGTCGCGCGGTCGCCGCAGATGACGTTGAACACGCCGGCGGGCAGATGCTCGGCCATGAGAGCCGCCATTGCAAGCGTGCTCGCCGGTGTCGTGTCGCTTGGCTTCAGCACCATCGTGTTCCCGGCGGCAAGTGCCGGCGCCCATTTCCATACGGCCATCATGAGGGGGTAGTTCCATGGGGTCACTGCGGCGCATACACCTATAGGCTCCCGCCGCACGTAGGAGGTAAATCCTTCCATGTACTCGGCTGCCGCCCTTCCCTCGAGCATTCGGGCGGCTCCGGCGAAGAACCTGATCTGATCTACCGCCGGAGGCAACTCCTCGGATAGCGTGAGCGCACGCGGCTTGCCGGTGTTGCGGCACTCTATGTCGACCAGCTCATCGGCGTGCTCCTCGATGGCATCCGCGATGTGTAGCAGTGAGAGGCTCCGGGTCGACGGGGTTGCCGCCCGCCATCCCGGGAAGGCCGATGCGGCAGCCTTCACCGCACGGTCTACGTCCTGCCTGCCAGACAGCGGGGCTTCGGCATACGCATCGCCGGTGGCCGGGTCGACGATTCGAGTAGTGCGCCCGTCGGCGGCGTCGAGCCAGACGTTGTCGATGAAGTTCTGGAGCTTTTGCATCGGTCCTCCACGATGGTGGTGCCGGGTTGCGTCAGGTGCTGGCGGCGAATGCTGCTTCGAGTATGTCGATACCTTCGGCGAGAAGATCGTCTCCGATCACGAGCGGGGGGAGGAAACGCAGGACGTTGCCGTAGGTGCCTGCAGTCAGCACTACGAGGCCCTCGCGGTGGCACTCGCGTGCGATCCTGGCTGTGAGAGCTCCATCCGGCTTCTTCGTACCGCCCTTTTCGACCAGCTCCATGGCAAGCATGGCACCCCGGCCACGAACTTCGCCCACGACGTCGTAGGCATCGCGCAGCCGGGCAAGCCTCGGAACCATCTGCGACTCGATGTGCCGCGCCGCTCCGCACAGGTTGTCGGACTCCATCGTCTCGATAGTGCCAAGGGCGGCGCTGCAGGCCAGCGGGTTGCCTCCGAAGGTCCCGCCCAGCCCGCCAGGATGCACCGAGCTCATGACCTCGGCACGTCCCGTGACCGCAGCCAGGGGCAGTCCACCGGCAATACCCTTGGCAGTGGTTATCAGGTCGGGTACGACGCCCTCGTGGTTGCAGGCGAACCAGTCACCCGTGCGGCAGAAGCCGGTCTGGATCTCGTCGGCGATGAGGAGGATGCCGTGGTGGCTGCACCACTCGGATATCCGTGTCAAGAAGCCCGGTGGAGGCACGATGAAGCCTCCTTCGCCCTGTATCGGCTCCACGATCACCGCCGCGGTGCTGTCCTCCCCGATCTGGGTGTGCACCATCGAAGTGAACAGATCGAACGCTTCGTCGGCGCAGTTGTCCGCGCCGGTCGGCCAGCGGTATGGATAGGCCATTGGTGCGCGGTAGACCTCGCCAGGGAAAGGCCCGAAGCGGTACTTGTAGGGCATGGCCTTTGCCGTTAGCGCCATCGCCATGGCCGTACGTCCGTGATACGCGTGGTCGAAAGCGACGATTGCCTGCCGCCCCGTGTGGTAGCGGGCCAGCTTGACAGCGTTCTCGACCGCCTCGGCACCCGAGTTGAACAGTGCGGACATCTTGTCGTGCGAGCCGGGTGTGAGCTCGTTGAGCTTCTCGGCCACCGCTACATATCCCTCGTAGGGAGCCACCATGAAGCAGGTATGGGTGAAGTGCTCCGCCTGGGCACGGACGGCCTGCACCACTCTCGGAGCCGAGTTGCCGACGGAGGTGACGGCGATGCCAGATCCGAAATCGATCAGCCGGTTGCCGTCGACATCGACCAGGATCCCACCCCCGGCTCGCTCCACGTAGACGGGCAGCGCGCTGGCGATGCCGGCTGCCACGGCCTGGGTACGCCGCCGGTGCAACTCCTGCGAGCGCGGGCCCGGGATCTCGGTGCGCACCAGCCGGCGCTGCTCCACCGGAATGACACCAGCATCGTAGGCGGCCACCACCGCACCTCCTCGGCTCCGCAGATCGAGCGTCGCGTATTGCTCTATAGCGCACGCCGTATCGCGTATTAGCGGATTGCTACTTGGCCAAACATAGTCCACGAGAGGCGTGGCAGGGCATCTCGATAGGCTACGATCGCGTGCGATGGCAACCGTAGTGCCGGCAGCGCTGCCGAGCCCGCCTACCATCGCTCGCGCGGCTGACCTGCCTTCGTACCAGCAGATAGAGAGATGGCTCGTCGAGGCTATCGACTCGGGTGCCCTGGCTGCGGGCGATCGCCTGCCGTCCGAGCGTGACCTGGCCGGGATCCTGCAGGTGAGCCGTATGACGCTCAGGCAGTCACTCGGGGCGCTCGAGGCTCGGGGTCTCATAGCCCGTGTCGCCGGTCGCAACGGTGGCACGTTCGTCCAAGAGCCGCGTATATCGTGCGATCTGACGACCCTGGCCGGCCTGACAGAGCAGCTCCGCCGCCATGGAATGAAGGCCGGTGCAGAGGTGATCAGGGCCATCGAGCGCCCTGCCCCTGCCATAGTCGCCGGCGCTCTCGGCATCGGTGACGGCGCTCCTGTGTTCGAGATCGTCCGCCTCCGGGCGGCAAACACACAGCCGATAGCGTTGGAGCAGTCGTACTTCCCAGCCGAGCTGTTTCCGGGGATGCTCGGACAGGATCTCGAGGGGTCCTTGTACTCGTTGATCGAGCTGCGCTACGGCCGGCGACCGATCAGGGCGTTCGAGTCCCTCGAGGCGGTAAGCGTGGACAGCTCCGAGGCTGAGCTGCTGGAGGTTCCTCCGGGCAGCGCCCTGATGCGTGTAGAGCGGACCGCCTACGCGGCCGACTCGGTTGCCGTCGAGTACGCGAGTGACCTGTTCCGCTCGGATCGGGCGCGTATCGTGGTGTCGAGCGGCTTGAGCGAAGAGGTGTGACGAGCGGGTGCTGGTGGTGACGGCTCGTGCTCGGAAACTGCCTGTCGGGTCAGCCCGTCCAGAGCAGCCCGTCCAGAGCTGCCTGTCAGAGCCTGATGCGGCTTCCCTGAGGGTCGTAAAGCGGGTGGTCGTTGCGGGTTGCGGGGTAGGGCTCGGTAGCCACATCTACCATGAAGTCTTCGTCGTGAGCGAGCTCGATCGGTAGGTAGGCCGAGAAGATCGTGCGGTTCACGCTATGGCCGAAGCCGGCGCTTCTGACCATGGTGGACAATCCCGTCGAAGGGTGGATGAGGCGCTCGCCGCCGTGCATGATCACCTCGGGGGCGGCAGAGAACCAGCACAGCTTGCGCTCCGGCCCGCGCTCGCGTAGCTCGCGCAGTGCCGACCCTGCGAGCAGCTGGGGCTTGTCGGCCTTCACGGCAAAGCCCAGGCCGGCTTCGAACGGGTTGATGTCCGAAGTGATGTCCGTTGCCCATGCCAGGTATTGCTTCTCGAGCCTCAGGCTGTTGACGGCCCTGTAGCCGACATCCCGGATGCCCATCTCGGCACCCGCATCCATGACCTTGTCGTAGAGATCCCGGAGATGCTCGATTGGGACATGGAGCTCCCAGCCGAGCTCGCCCACGTACGTCGCGCGCAGTGCGAGGACGGGCGCGTAACCGGCGTCGATGTGCTGCGCTGTCATGTAGGGGAATGCCTCGTTGCCGAAGTCGGCCCAGCTCAGCTTTTCCAGGACGTGCCGGCTACGAGGGCCGCAGACATTGAGCACTCCGAAGGAAGATGTGATCTCGCGGATGTCCACAGAGCCGTCCGGCGGTGCGTGCCGCAGCACGAAGGTGATGTCGTGGCGACCGAAGGCGCTGCCTGTGACGAGGTAGAAGGTATCCGGTGCTGTGCGGGTTATCGTGACATCGGCTTCGATCCCACCTCTCGCGTTCAGCAGCTGGGTATAGACGATCTTGCCGATTGCGACGTCGACCTCGGCACCGGCCACCTTCTGGAGCAGATCGAGCGCACCCCGGCCTGTTATCTCGTATTTGGCGAATGAGGTCTGATCGACGATGCCGACGCTCGTCCTGACCGCCTGGTGCTCGGCTGCGATATGAGGCCACGCGCGGCTGCGGCCGAACGTGAGATCCTCGAATGGCTCCACTCCTTCGGGGGCGAACCAGTTGGCCCGCTCCCAGCCGAACTTGGAACCTGTGACCGCTCCGCGGGACGTGAGCACATCGTTGAGCGGGCTTCGCCTCTGGCCACGTGGGAAATCCCGCTCGCGATTAGGATAGGCGACCTGGTAGTAGTGGCCGTAGGCCTCGACTGCCCGCTGCTGAAGGTATGTCGGCACGTTGTCGTGCCTGCCGAACCGGCGCACATCGAAGTCCCACAGGTCCATCCCGGGATCACCGTCTACGATCCAGTTCGCCATGACCCAGCCGGCGCCACCTGCTGCGGCTATGCCAGCGGAGAAACCACAGCAGTGGAACATGTTCTCGAGGTCTTCGGTGACGCCGAGGAGGGGCTCGGCGTCGGGCGAGAATGGTATCGGGCCATTGACCCACGCCTGGATACCCAGCTCGCGCATTACCGGGATCCGCCGGGCGGCACCATCCGCGAGAACCTCGAAGCGCTCGTAGTCCGGCGGGAACAGCTGGGTGCCGAGGTCCCTCGGGATCCGGCGCCAGGGGGCGCGCGTCCCCTCCTCCCATCCGCCCATCGCAAGTGCTCCGCCATCAGGCTTCAGGTAGATCCGTGCGTCGGGGTCGCGAAGGGTAGGCAGGTCTGCTGACACGAGCGGGGTCTTCTCGGTGACGATGTACTGGTGCTCCACGGCAGACACCGCCACGTCGACACCGGCCATTCGGGCGGTCTCCGCGCCCCACATCCCGGTGGCGTTCACCACGGTGTCGCACTCGATCTCTCCGTGCTCGGTGACTACGGCAGTTACGCGCCGCCGGTCCCGCCTGATCGCTTCGACTCTGCAGCTCTGCACGATCGTCGCTCCTCCCGACCGGGCGGCCGCGGCAAAGGCATGGGTAAGCTGGCTCGGATCGGCATAGCCGTCGGTGGCCACCCATGTGGCGCCATGGACCCCGGTGGTGTCGAGGAGGGGAAACAGATCGCGAGCCTCTGAGGGGGAGATCAGCTCGACGTCGAACCCGAAGCTCCGGCCGGCGGTGGCAAGGCGCTTTATCTCGTAGAAGCGCTCCGGGCTAGACGCGACCCTGATGCTGCCGACGCCGCGCCACCCGGTCGGATGGCCGGTGACTTCCTCCAGGGAACTGTAGATCTCCACACTCTTGGCCATCAGCCGCGTGAGGTTGCTCGAGCTGCGGAGCTGTCCGACCAGGCCGGCTGCGTGCCAGGTGCTCCCGTCGGTAAGACGCGAGCGCTCGACTAGGACCACGTCGGAGATACCTCGTGCTGTGAGCTGGTAGGCGATGCTGCATCCGACTACGCCGCCTCCGATGATCACGACCTGGGCGCGCCCCGGGATGGCGCGCCCCGCTGTCAGCGGACTGCCCTGGGGAGGTGTGGGTTCTGTGCTCGCTCGAGAGCTCAACTGCACCTCCTCAACGGTCGCAGTCGATTCGCTCGGGCCTGCTGTAGATGTTGAAGGCGTCACCCCGCAGGAAACCGACCACCGTCATGCCGATCCGTTCGGCGGCTTCGACTGCCAGGCTAGACGGGGCGGAGACCGCGCAGGTCACCGGCACCCCGGCGACGGCAGCCTTCTGGATGATTTCGAAGCTGACGCGCCCTGACACCATCAGGAGGTGATTGTCGAGCGGGAGCTCCCCGGCTAGAAAGGCACGGCCCACCAGCTTGTCCACAGCGTTATGGCGCCCGACGTCCTCGCGCACTGCGATAACTCGACCCTCTGGATCAAACAGCGCGGCGGCATGCAACCCACCGGTCTGATCGAAGATGCGCTGGGCGCTTCTGAGGGCGGCAGGCAGGGAAATGATTGTGGAGCGCGTGACCGAGGGTCCGGGGCCGATTGGCGAGCAGGCCACCTCCACCTGGTCGAGTGATGCCTTCCCGCATATGCCGCAGCTCGATGAGGCGAAGAAGTTCCGCTTGGTGAAGTCGGCCGTGAACGCAGTGGATAGATCGACAGTGACGACGTTGTACTGCTGATGCTCAGGCGGCACGTCACAGTAGCGAACGGAGGAAAGCTCACCTCGTGATCTAAGGAGGCCTTCGGTGACAAGGAAGCCTACGGCCAGCTCGAAGTCGTTGCCCGGTGTTCGCATCGTGACGGCCACGCTGACCGGGTCCTGCCGCTTTCCGCGGACTTGTATCTCCATGGGCTCTTCGGTCGCGAGGCGGTCGGGTTTCCTAGCGACTATGTCGTGACCGGCCACCGTAACCTGCACAGCGGTGGTCGGCCTGCGTAGCCCAGGTGCGCGGTGCTGCTCGGAGCGGCTCGCGCCGACGAAGGTTGCGAGGCCATCCGTCGCCAGCTCTGCCATCAACTTTCGGGAGAACGTCGCTCGCTGTACCGGCCCGTTTCCCGATCCTCCTTTCCGATGAGCCGAGAGCGGCGCTACGGCACACTCTGCGGAAGCCTCGCCACCAGGCTACCGCAGGCAATCAAAGGCGATCGCGACTGACGGTGATCAAGAAGCGCTCACCGCCGGGGGCCGGCTCATGGCTCTCGCCCGGCGTACCCGGCGTCGCTCCCGCTCGCTCAACCCTCCCCAGATACCGAACTTTTCCCCGTTGGCAAGTGCATATTCGAGGCAGTCCTCCTGCACCATGCAGCCCCGGCAGACTTCCTTGGCCTCGCGCGTTGAAGCGCCACGTTCTGGGTAGAACAGGTCAGGGTCTACTCCCATGCAGTTAGCTCTGGTCTGCCAGGTACGCTCCTGCCGGCCGTACAGCAGTGTGACTATGTCCACCGGTACGCCTCCCCTCGCCATCATATGGCATCCGTGTAACTACAACCCTGTCATCATGTACCAAGATATACAGGAGCGCAAGGGGGTGGCTGGCTCTTCCGGCGGTTTGTGCGCTTTTGGTAGTATCGGAAGGCTCGGTGCATGCCCGCATTGGGGCGGTTGATCAGGAGGAGCAGATGGTGACGCTGCCCGTGGATGAGCAGGGCCAAGGAAACGAGCCCCTGCGGGGACATGTCAGGGTCGTCTACCTGGGCCCGGTGGCGCCCCATTGGGAAGTGGAGCCGATATCCGGCGACGAGTCGGTGGTCGGGCCGTTCCGTGATCGCACGCTCGCACGTCTGACGCTGCTCCCGCCGCACGATCCGCAGTTCAGGCGCAATCGGGAGCGGGTTGCACGTGATGCCGAGCGTGAGTACCTGGAGCTGGAATGGGACCTCGGCATTCCCGAGGACGCAGTCGGTTCGGCCGTGGATCCCTCTGCGGGCGAACCGGGCGTGATCGTGGACGTACCTCTCACCGGTGATGCTGGTGTCGTCGCGGACCGTTCCACCGACGAGCCGGATGTGGCTCGTGATTGAACGCTGCTTGGTGGCCGGTAGATGAGGCCTTAGCGGGCCCGTTCGGGCAGGCATGAGGCGAGGTCCCCGAGCACCAACGGCTTCAGCCGAGGTCGACCTCGAGATCGATCCGCTCTATCCACAAGCCCGGCGCGCGCACCTCGGCGGGGGTGGGGATGTTGCCCGGCGTTGCCCATAGCCGTGCCAGCTGCTCTTCTCCGGACCGCTCGACGACCCCGTCGATGAACGATGCCCCGAGCTCGGACTGAGAGGGACCGAGATCGAGCCCGAGAAGGATTTCCGCAGCGCGGTCGGATGGGTCCCTCTCTACCTGGCGCCTGTGCCAGGCTTCGGTCAGGGATCTCCTGCCGCCGAGCAGGCGGTCGCCTGCCTGGTCGAGGATATGGTTGACGTATCCGAGCAGCACCGCAGTGAATGCCGACAGCTCGGCTGTCGCGCGGAGGCCTTCGGGGGATGGCTCGTGGTTCAACAGGGACTCCGTGTCGCCAAGGAGGCGCTGGAGCATGTCGGGGTCGGTAGGGTCTATCTCTCCGAGGCTCTCGATCATCGAGGACGCGTCGCCGGCCATATCCGCGGCTACGGCCCGGAGGAGATCGCGCACTCTGGTAGCCACGTGTGGTCTTGCGAGAACCGTGTGGAACGTGATCTCGCGGAGGCACACCCAGAGCTGGACTTGGTCCTCGGGAAGGCTCCAGTCGGATGCGAAACGCTTCATGTTGGCAGGAACGACAATGATTCGCGACGGGTCCTGGCGTGGAACCGGAAGCTCGTAGGATCCGAGAGCGCTGCGCCCCAGGTGCCCGATTGCCGAGCCCAGTTGCATCGCAGCGAGCATCGGCCCCATCGTTGCCATCCATCTGCCCAGTATGTCGGCACCTCCAGGCGCTCCTCCGGGTATGGGCGGCTGGCTGATCCCCCCCACTCCCATGGCATCACCCGGACCGAAGATGTCCGGGATGCCGGCCGAGCCCAGGTCGCCCAACGAGCCCAGGTCGCCCAGGTCGCCCAGGTCGCCACCGAGCAGATCATCGCTGTTGCCCTCGAGACCGCCCTCGGTGCCGGCAGGGCTCCGAGGCCCTGGTCCGGCAGTGGCACCCCCGGACCAGGGTCCGGCACTCTCATCGGTGGCTGTCTCCGACACCCGTCCGGATGCAGGTGTCCCCGGCAGGGCGCTGACCGCTGCGTCCAGAAGGAAGCCCCAGTCTTCCACGGTGTGCCACGCCCAGGAACCAGGTCCTACGGCGAGCACCTCCACTGGTGTGCCCGACGTGGTGGCACGCAGGCCGGTCAGCTCCGCGATGTGGAGCTCGGCGATCCTCGCCATCTCCTCTAGCCTGATGCGGTCTGCGGGGTCGACGTTGCCCTCCGCCTCCCCACCGGTTGCCACTCCGTGTGCGAGGGTACGTGCCAGCTCGACATGCGCGCTGCCCCCGGGGGCGGCCTTGCCCATCAAACCGAGCAGGTCGCCCAGGAGCTGCTCCAAGAAGTTACCCCCCGCTCCTGGCGATGGAATGCTCACTCTGGCATCCTACGCGAGCGGCACATCCTCGCCACGCGCGTATATCGGGACCGGATCAGCTGGGGGCCTTGGTCAAGGTTGCAGTGAGGGTGAGCGGCACGCCGGCACGTTCGATTCCAAGCGACACCTGCGATCCAGGCGGGATCGTGTAGAGGCGTGCCTGAAGCTCGGCTATAGACAGGACGCGGTGGCCGTCGACAGTCTGGATTACGTCGCCCGGCCTGAGCCCGGCGGCTGCCGCCGCGCTGCCTGGAAGCACCCGTGCCACGGTTGCGCCCCCTCCGGGGTAGTTGCTGCCCACCATGCCGAGCCATCCGTGGATCACCCTATGCTCGTTCGCTAGCTGGGTTGCGGTCCCTACGGCCAGTGGAGCCGGCACGAAGACGTCGATGACGTCTCCCCCTCCCTCCTGTTGCCAATCGAGCAGCCCGGCGACCTCGCCGCGTGCGTCGAGAAGGACGCCTCCCCATGCGTTGGGCGGCAAGGGAGCGTCGGCGACGACCGAGTCGATGAGAGACGGCCCCGAGCGTCTAGTAGCGGGCGAACCCACCTCGCGCACCATGCCCACGGCAACGGCTGCAGCGGGAGGGCTACCTGTATGACCTGGCGACGGCGGTGGCCCTTCGAGGCAGACTGCAACAGCGATCTGGCCGGGCAACATCTCGCGGTCGGCGAAACGTGCCGGCGGCAGGCTCGTGCGCACTTCCAGAACGGCAACCCCGGTTCGCGCGTCAGCCGCGACCAAGCGGGCTGCTTGCCGCTTTCCGGAGGGACTCACGGTGTCTATGCTGGTCGCGCCGGATATGGCGTCCGCCGACGTCATGGCGAGGCCAGCGAATCCCTTGGCGCTTCCTGGTATCGCCAGGCCTGTAGCAAGGGTCTCCGTGCCGTTGCGATCTATCACCAGCTCGACCAGCGAGCGGCGCAGCGACTGGGTGAGGCGGATCACGTCCGGGCCTGCGGAGACCACCCGATCGGATCCGGTGCCGCCCGAGCCCGCTGCTGTGTGGTTGACCAGGTTCGAAGCAGGAAGCTCACTTGCGCCGGGGGGGATGGTAACGGAGCTGGTGTCGGTCGCGACGAACGATGACGGACCCGAGCTCGGTGTCTGGGTCAGGGCGAAGCCTGCAGTTACGGCAAGAGCCATTGCCGCAGCGCCGACCAGGCCTGTGGCGATGGTCAGGTGCCTGTCGCGGTGCCGGTAGGCATGCACGGATGAGCTGCCCGGAGCCTGGCGGCTCCCTGCGCCTCCAGGCACACCCGAGCCTGCATGCGTACCGTCACCGGAGAGCTCGGAAGGGTGCTTCCAGAGCCTGTCATCGGGCGGGATCCAGCCGCGCTGTGGCGACGACGGTCCCTCCGGGACATCATCGTGGTCGTCGGGGAAGTCTCCGTAGCCGAACGAGTCCCCTTCATTCATCAATGCCGAGGTTACCGGCACCTAAGCGCGAAGGGGCGTCGCCTGTGGCACGCGTGCTCCGCGCCGTAAGGATCCAGGCCGTACGATGTCCACGTGCAAGTAGGCTGCCGTGGCTAGGGACCTCGCCATCGACCTGGGTACGGCCAATACCCTGGTATATGCCAAGGGTCGCGGCATAGTGCTGAACGAACCTACGGTGGTCGCGCTCAACTCACGTACCCGTGAGGTCCTGGCCGTCGGCCACGACGCGTGGCGCATGATAGGGCGCACCCCTGGCTACATCGTTGCGGTGCGTCCCCTCCGGCAGGGGGCGATAACCGACTTCGAGATAACCGAGCGGATGATACGGCTTCTTCTCCAGCGTTGCGGTGTGTCGAGGCTGAACAGACCGCGCGTGCTCATCTGCGTCCCTTCGGCCATCACGGCAGTTGAGCGGCGAGCGGTGAAGGAGGCGGCACGCGAGGCCGGGGCTTCGTCGGCGTACCTGATCGAGCAGCCCATGGCAGCAGCCATCGGGGCAGGGCTCGCCACTCACGAGCCCGTTGGCAACATGGTGGTCGACGTAGGTGGCGGAACCTCGGAGACTGCCGTGGTCTCGCTTGGTGGCCTTGTCGCGTTGCAGGCCTTGCGCTGTGGAGGGTTCGACATGGACTCGGCAATTCAGAACCACGTTCGGCGCGAGTACGGGGTGACGATAGGAGAGCGCACTGCGGAGGAGGTCAAGCTGGCCATAGGTTCGGCGCGTCCCTATCCAGGCGAGGTGGCTGCCGAGGTCAGGGGTCGAGAGGTGATGACGGGCATGCCGAGGACGGTGGTGCTCTCGCCCGCCGAGGTGCGTGGTGCCATAGAGGAGCAGGTCCAGCAGATAGTGGGTGCCGCCGTCCGCTGTCTGGGCGAAGCTCCCCCCGAACTGGCCCAGGACATCATCTTCCAAGGCGTGCACCTTCTGGGCGGTGGAGCGCTGTTGCGGGGTCTGGCCGCCCGGCTCGCAGAGGAGACCTCGGTCCCGGTCCACCTGGTCGACATGCCCCTCGAATGCGTCGTTCTAGGCGCCGGTCGGTGCATAGAGTCGTTCGACTCGCTGCGGGCGCTGTTCGTCACTGCCGACGGCTGATGGCCGGTGTCCGCCAGGTGGCGGCGGGCCGGTCGCGGTGGGTGTGGGCCTCTGGCCGGCTGGCTGGGTGCCGAGACTCGGGCGGGACCTATCGGGTGAGCTTCAGTGTCCAGTGGACACCGCCTCTGTCGAAGGATCCCCGGCACGCGGTTCCGGCGAGCGTGCACTGCCATCGTAGGTTCCCCGGTCCCCGGATGCTCACGCTATTGCCCCGGACCTCGCCTGTGGCGGGCACATGGGTTGCCACCGTGCTCAGAGTCCCGGCAAACGCACTGCCGTGCGCTGTCGTCACCTGAAGCGTGTAGGGGATGCCGGAGGTTGCGCTGGCCGCCTCCCCAGTCCACCGGCCGAGCATCTTCGCTCCGCCGGCTCCTGCGGAGGCAGCGGCAGTGCTGCACCCCGCTAGGAGGAGCGCGAAAGTCGCGGCTGACACCATAGCGAGGGCCGAACGGGAAGGATTCCTCTGCACCGTCCGAGGATATACCGGTGGCCTGCTCGGTAGCAGCCGCAGGCGGAGCGGTTCCGGCGCCATCGGACCGCCGTTGTGTCGCAGGTCAACCTCCTGCCAACAGGTCTTCGGCTGCCTGGCGCACCTGCCAGTCGCGATCGGTGAGGCAGCCTTGCAGGGTGAGCGTCGCTCGTGGATCGTCGAAAGCGGCGAGTGCCACCGCTGCGCGCCGGCGGATGGCAGGCCTATCACGGGTTCCCGCCATGACTGCCTCCAGCCCTTCCGGAGCGCCGATGGCCCCCAGAGCTGCGATGGCCGACTCCCTGCAAAGGGGCTCGGGGTGTCGCAGCGCCATGGCGCTCAGCGCCTCGACGGCAGCAGCCAGGCCAGGCATCTGAGCTACGTCAGGCCCGGGACGGACGTCCGCGCCGGCGAGCTCGCCAAGGGCCCAGGCCGCTGCTTCCCCGACCGATCCATCGGTGTCGGACAGGGCGGATACGAGGCGTAGCAGCCCTATGGAACCGGGGGCGGCCGATCCCGCTAGCTCGCACGCGCGCCGCCGCACTCCTGCGGAAGGATCGGCAAGCCCGCGGGCAAGCCAGGTGTCGTCGAAGGCTCCCATTCGCCAGATGGCCCCGAGCGCTGTGGCGCGAACTTCGGGAGCGCTCTCGGCAGCCAGCTCAGTGGCCCTTCGGAGGTCCTTCGCATGACCTGCCAGGGCTGCCTGCCTGCGTAGATCGCCAGTGACGTGAAGAGCGCCGGCGCCCGCGCCCGTGGAAGGCTTGCCGGTAGTGTCTGGGTGCCGGGCACCGCCTGTCAGGGCAAGTGGCGGGATCTCCGGCAAGTTGACCCTCTTCCGAAAGCGCCGATGTGACTCATCTCGAATCGACTCTAGCGGCCGGTGAAGACGCCGATGCCGGCAAAGGCCACAGGCACCGATGGCCGGTGGTGCTGGTTGCGATCCTCGCTGTCGTACTGGCACTGGTCATCGCGTCCAGTTTCATAACGCTGCCGTACTATTCCCTGGTTCCAGGTGACGCTCTGCCGGTGAGCTCCCTCATCAAAGTGCCTCCTGGTCGAGCCTACCGGCCACATGGGCATGTCCTGCTTACCGACGTCGGTGTGGCGCCTGTGCTACTCGTGGATCTGCTGCCGGATCTGCTGAGCTCCGACACGGCCCTTGTCAGCTCCAGCGCGCTCATAGGCTCCGCTCCGGCAAGCGAGTTCAACGCCCAGGGGACAGTGGACATGCAAGAGTCGCAGCTCACTGCGGAGGTTGCTGCATTTCGCCAGCTCGGCTATTCCGTCCCCGAGCGCAACGCAGGTGCTGTCGTGTACCAGATACTGCCGGGCACCGCTGCCTGGCGTTCCTTGCACGTGGGCGAGGTGGTGACTTCTCTGGGGGGGAGAGCGATCACGAGCGCGCCTGGTCTGGTCAAGGCCATGGAGGGCGAGAGGCCGGGGAGCGTGGTGGCGCTCACCGTGGGTTCGGTCCGGGACCCATCTGCCGGCCACACGGTGACCGTGAAGCTCGGATCCTCCCCCAGGGACCGCTCGCAGGCTTTCCTGGGCATCTATGCCGTCACGCAGCCCCAATACCAGTTGCCTTTCCGTGTGTCCATTTCCAGTGACGGCATCGGTGGTCCATCTGCAGGTCTGGCGTTCACATTGGGCATCCTCGACACCCTTGCCGGTGGTGACCTGACCGGGGGGCGTACGGTGGCCGCGACAGGGACCATCCACCCGGATGGCACCGTCGGACCGGTGGGGGGTGTCGCCGAGAAGACTGTCGCCGTCGAACGTGCAGGCGCGACTGTCTTTCTGGTGCCGAAGGCCGAGTACGCGGTCGCGGAGGCGAAAGCGACGCCGCAACTCAAGGTATTTGCCGTCACCTCCCTTCCCCAGGCGCTACATGACCTGGCGGTCATGGGGGGCCACCTCGGTCGGGCCGCTACGGGGCCTGTGCCGGGTCCAGGCGGGCACAGTGCTCCGGCGGGCTGGCAGGACGACCCATGGTCCTGAGCCGAGCTGACCCGAGGTCCCGTGGTGCCCTGCCTGCAGCAGCGCGGGCAGTGCCCGGCGCGTCGTAGGCTCTGTGGTATGCCCGACGATCGGCGGCTGACGATATCGACATCATCGCGAATCACTCCCGAGGAGGTGGCTCGGCGCGTCTTCGGTACTTCGCGGCGTGGTTTCGATCCCAATGAGGTGCGCGGATACCTGGAAATGGTGAGTCGCGAGTTGTCGGCGAGCCTGGAGCGGGAAAGTGAGCTACGCGAAGCGCTGGCGGATGCTCAGCAGCGTGCAGCCAACCCTGTGCTCGATGAGGCGACGATCACCACGGCGCTCGGTCAGGAGACCGCACGGGTCCTGAAGTCGGCTCATGATGCAGCGAACGATCTCATGGCGCGCGTGGAGGCTGAGGCGGAGCAGGTTCGCTCTAGTGCTCGCGAGGAAGCCGAACATGTGCTGGCGCGTACGCAGAAGGCGGCAGCCGAACGTTCCACCGAGGCCGCGGAGGCTGCAGCCGATCTCCAGCGAAAGGCGCAGGAGGAGGCGGCATCGAAGGTCGAGGCTGCCCGCATGGAGGCCGACGCGATGGTAGCCCGGGCACGTTCCGAATGTCGGACGATGGTCCAAGAGGCCCAGGAACTGCGCGCTCGGGTACTTGCCGACCTGACCCGCCGGCGCCGGACGCTGCACAGCCAGATCGAGCAGCTCCGTGCAGGCAGGGAGCGACTCGCTGAGGTCATCGGCACCGTGCGGCATTCTGTCGATCAGTTAACCGACGACTTGTTCAGGGCCGAGGACGAGGCGCGTCTGGCTGCGGAGGCTGTGGCACACCAGGTGGAGCCGACGCCTCCCCGGGAGGGGGCGGCGCCTGGGGTGCAGGCCGGCCCGAGGGGTGGTGCACCCGCTGACGATGTGGACGCTGAGCCAGGCAGCGAGGTAGGCACTGGGGTGGACGCTGAGCCAGGCAGCGAGGTAGGCACTGGGGTGCCTGGTCCCCGATCAGACAGCGCTGCCAGCGCTGCGGCTGCGGCTCGCCGGGGAAGCGCCGTTCCCTCTCGGGGCGGCGAGGTCGGTGCAGCCGCCGGAGTCCGCTTGAAGGCCCGTCCCCCTGTGTCTCATGTGTTCTACGACCAGGAGGCGGTCGATGAGCCCCTCGACGATCCAGCGGGTCTGAGCGCTCCCGACGAGGCATCGCGGAAGCAGGCGGTGGAAGAGCTGTTTGCTCGGCTCAGGGCCAGCCAGGAGACTGTGTCGTATACCGGTGTGTCGGATACCGGTGTGTCGGATACCGGTGTGTCGGCCGACTCCGCCGGGGACACTGGGAGCAGTGGGTCCGCCGATCCAGCCGGTTCTGCCGAGGCACGGAGCGCAGCCGAAGGCGGTGGCTCTTCTGATGCCACTTTGGAGGATCCACTACTCGTGCGTCGCGACGAGATGCTCAGTCCCGTGATTGCCAACCTGGCCCGCAGGCTCAAGCGAGCGCTCCAGGACGACCAGAACGATCTGCTCGACAATCTCCGCAATCGCAGCACCACGAGTTCCGAGATGCTCGTCCCGCTCGAGGAGCACGAGCGCCGCTACGTGGATGCGAGCCGGGAGCAGCTGATCGAGGCGGCGCGTTGCGGCATAGAGTTTGCCGGGTACCCCCCCAACGGGTCGCTGTCCGAGGAGGAGACGGCGGCAGGTGCGGCCGCAGAGCTGGCAGCGGCTGTCGTCCTGCCCCTTCGCAGGCGTCTGGGCGACGACATGGGACTGGCCGATTCGGATGACGAGGCCGCGGTGGTCGACCACGTAGGTGTGGCGTTTCGCGAGTGGAAGGGGGCAAGGATAGAGAGCCTTGCGGCCGACCAAGTGGTGGCGGCGTTTTCCCAGGCAGTACTGGCAGCGTCTCCTCAGGGTGCCGCTGTGCGCTGGCTCGTCGACGACGACGGCGTGGCGTGCCCCGATTGCGATGACAATGCTCTGGCTGGGTCTGTGGTCTCAGGGGAGCCGTTCCCGACCGGACATCCACGTCCACCAGCGCACTCGGGCTGCCGCTGCCTGATAGTGCCCGGGACGGCGTAGGCTGCGCCTTCGTGCGAAGCCAGCAAGATTTCCCTCGCGTTCCTCGAAGAGCACCCCAGTCGCGCCGGCGGCTCTGGATAGTTCTCGGGGTGGTGATAGCCGTGGTGGTCTTGGCCTCGCTCCATACCCTCGCCACTCTCTACACGGACTATCTGTGGTTCGGCTCGGTTCATCTGAGCGAGGTATGGGACCGTCTTCTAGAAGTGAAGCTGGGGCTGCTGGTCGGTTTCGCAGCCGTGTTCTTCGTGATGCTGTGGGTGAGCCTCGCGTTCGTCGACCGCCTGGCGCCAAGTGAGCTCTCGCTTGGACCCGAAGATGAGCTGGTGAGGCGCTACCAGCAGGTGGTCGCTCCGCGCGCCTTGCTGGTGCGCACAATCGTGTCTCTTGTAATAGCGCTGATAGCTGGATCAAGCGTGGTAGGCCAGTGGCAGCATTGGCTCATGTTCAGGGATGGCGTTCCCTTCGCCCAGACCGATCCGCAGTTCCACAAGAATGTCGCCTTCTTCGTATTCACGATGCCCTTCCTGTCATTTGTCATCGGGTGGGCCTTCGTGTCGCTTGTCGTAATCACTATCCTCACCGTGATTGCCCACTACCTGAACGGCGGGATCAGAGTCCAGAATGGGACTCCACGAGTGGCGCCGCAGGTGAAGGCCCACCTGTCGGTTCTACTTGCTCTGATCGCGCTGGTAAAGGCGGGTGGCTATTTTCTTCAGCGCTACAGCCTGGATTTTTCTACTCAGGGGTACGTGCAGGGGGCCGGCTATACCGATGTGCACGCGCGGTTGCCAGCTCTCACACTGCTCGTCTGGATATCATTGGCAGCGGCTGTGATTCTGCTCGTGAACATACGCCGGAAGGGCTGGGCTCTGCCGGTGCTTGCTGTCGGGCTATGGGCCTTTGTAGCGCTCGTCATCGGAACTATATATCCGGCGCTGGTGCAGTCCTTGAAGGTGAATCCCGCGCAGGACGCACTTGAGCAGCCTTATATCGCCCGCAACATCGCTGCTACCCGGTACGCTATAGGAATCGATCATGTACAGACGAAGCCATTCGCTGCCACGAGCACGCTCACACCGGCGGCCGTCACATCTGACGCCTCGACTCTGAACGATGTACGCCTGTGGGATCCTGAGCTAACAGGGCAGAGCTTCGAGAAGCTACAGTCAATCCGTTCCTACTACAACTTCGACACTCTTGCCGTTGACCGCTATACCGTCAACGGGAAGCTAACCCCTGTAGTAGTGGGCGTTCGCCAGCTCAATTCCAATGACCTACCTGCACAAGGTTGGGTTAACTCCCATCTTCAGTATACCCATGGTTACGGAATGGTAGTAGCGCTATCCAATCAGGCCACACCAAGTGGTAATCCTGTTTTCGGAGTAAGTGATGTACCACCTGTGTCGAAGAGTGGTCTTCCTAGGATTACGCAACCTTCAGTATATTATGGAGTAAATAATCCCGGTTACGTGATAGCCAATACTCGCCAAGGTGAGATCGATTATCAGCTTCCGAATGGTACGAACGTGGAATCTCACTATGCTGGCACAGGAGGGGTTCAGCTCAGCTCGTTTATTACGAGAGCTGCCTTTGCCATGAGGTTTGGTGATATCAATATTTTAATATCTGATCTGCTAACACCACAATCGCGCATCATGTTCGTGCGTGACATACAGGCTCGTGTAATGAAGGCAGCACCCTTTCTAAGTCTGGGTAGTAATCCATATCCGATCCTTGCCAACGGACAGATTCTATGGGTACAGAATGCCTATACGACATCTTCTCACTATCCGTATGCACAAGATGCTAATACCTCAGCTCTGCCACTTAATAGTGGTTTGCAGCAGACGTTCAACTATGTACGTAATTCTGTTAAGGTCGTGGTCAATGCATATAGTGGAAAGATGACCTTTTACGCGTCGGATCCGCGTGATCCGATACTTCAAACTTGGGAGAAGGCATTTCCAGGTATGTTCACACCAATGTCGAAAATGCCGTCAGATATTCAGGCTCTCTTGCGTTATCCCAAGGATCTCTTCACGGTCCAGGCATCGATGTTCGGTCGGTACCACATAACGAGCCCACAGGCCTTCTACAATGCCGGAGACGCCTGGGACATCTCTCAGAGTCCAGGAGCTGGCTCCCCGAACGCAGCTCTGGCGACGACATACACGACCAACGCCCAGGGCCAGGTTGTCTCTACTGGCCAGGTGGCCCGGATGACTCCGCTGTACGAAGTGCTGCGTGTTCCTGGCCAGCAGCATGTGAGCTTTGACCTACTGGATGCTTTCGTGCCTGTCTCTCAAGGCGATCAGCTTCAGACTCTGTCAGGCTTCATGGTGGCAAGTTCGGATCCGGGTGATTACGGGCACTTGACGGCGTTTGTCACTCCAAGGGGGGAGTCCGTCGACGGCCCAGCTCTGATTGATGCCCGGATAGCGGCGACTCCGACTGTTTCCCAGGCAATCAGCCTGCTCAATCAGAATGGGTCTAGTGTCCTGCTCGGCAACGTGCTGATGGTGCCGGTCAACCAAGCAATGCTCTATGTAAGACCGCTATATGTGCAGTCCTCGCGGAATGCGTTGCCTTCGTTGAAGGACGTGATAGCGGTCTTCGGGAGCAAGGTCGCCATGAGCTCGACGTTACAGGGCGCCCTTGGCTCGGTCTTGTCCACGACGGTGCCGAGCACGAGTAGCTCGTCTCCAAGCACGTCTTCGCCAGCCCCAGCACTCTCCTCCGCGGCACAGCAGCTCATATCGCAAGCGAACTCTCTGTACAACCAGGCGCAGGCCGATCTGAAGGCGGGTAACCTGGGCGGCTACCAGAGCGAGGTCAATCAGCTTGGAAGTGTGGTCAACCAGCTGCAGCGGATCGAGGCTACGAGCAACGCACCGGTGTCTACGTCGACAGGCAAGACCTATGTGGCGCCGGATACGAAGCCAACCTCGACGACGCGTGCGCCCTCTGGCTCTGCGCAGTCCCATTCCAACTCGTCGGGGTCGGGATCGTCCGTAACGCGCTCAGTGCCATCTACTACTACGACCACTACGGCAGGTGAAGCATGAGAACGAGGATCCCGAGCGGGCGGGCTCACGTATGCAGCGGTATGGCGCCGGGCCGGGTCGCTTGGCGGGCTCCGGTCGCATCGGCAGGCGACCAGCTCGACCGACCCGTGTTGTCGAGTGCTAGGGGGCTGCATCGTTGCTGGACTTACGTGTCACTTGGGGCGAGTTGGTAGCACCCTGGCGCGAGAGCGTACTGCGTGGTGGAGAGCTGCTATACTGGTTAGTACACCGCGGGGTGGAGCAGTCTGGTAGCTCGTCGGGCTCATAACCCGAAGGTCGTAGGTTCAAATCCTACCCCCGCCACTAGAAAGTCCCTGGTCAGGGCCTTT
>JAJZJN010000183.1 GCA_021851165.1 Actinomycetes bacterium | reverse complement strand
CGGCACCCGGTAGTCGAAGCTTCGCCTGAGGGCCTTCACCACTGGCATAACCCTCACCACCAACGGTCGCGAACTCGCCTCCGGCCCTCCCGTCACGGCCCTACCGAGCTGCGCTGATCAGCCTCAAAGTCCGAGTGCAGATCTCATGTCGTCCACCCGAGACGTCTCTTCCCAGGTGAACTCCTTGTCGGAGCGGCCGAAGTGCCCGTAGGACGCGGTGCGACGATAGATCGGCCTCAACAGATCGAGATCCCGCACTATCGCCGCCGGGCGGAGATCGAAGATGTCACGCACTGCCGACTCGATGCGCGCAGGGTCGACAGTCTCGGTACCGAAGGTCTCTACGAGCAACGACACCGGCCGAGCCACGCCGATGGCGTAGGCGACCTGCAACTCGCAACGGCTGGCTGCCCCAGAAGCCACCACGTGCTTGGCCACCCACCTCGCAGCATAAGCCGCCGAGCGATCGACCTTCGAAGGATCTTTCCCCGAGAAGGCTCCGCCGCCATGACGGGCCATGCCCCCGTAGGTGTCCACGATGATCTTGCGCCCGGTCAGGCCCGTGTCGGCATGCGGCCCCCCGAGCTCGAAGCGCCCTGTCGGGTTGGCGAGCACCCGCATGGAAGAGGTGTCAAGCCCCGGTGGCAGCAACGGCGTGATGACGTGCTCCCGAAGGTCCGGCAGCAGGAGCGTCTCGATGTCGACGCCCGGCTGATGTTGGGTTGATATGAGCACCGTGTCCAGGGCCACGGGACGCCCATCTTCGTAGGCCACGCTCACCTGCGTCTTGCCGTCTGGTCTGAGGTATGGAAGGACACCGACACGGCGCACCTGGGCCAAGCGCTGGGCCAGGCGGTGGGCGAGCCAGATCGGCATCGGCATCAGGTCCGGCGTCTCGTCACATGCATAGCCGAACATCATCCCCTGATCTCCGGCACCCTGAGAGCTCAGGCGATCCTCATCTGCCGAGCCCGAGCGGATCTCGTAGGCAGCCGACACGCCTTGGCCGATGTCCGGCGACTGCTCGTCGAGCGCCACCATGACACCGCATGTCCTGCCGTTGAAGCCATAGGCGTCATCGTCATACCCGATATCGCATATAGCCCTGCGCACGAGCGAGGGGATGTCGACATAGCAAGCAGTAGATATCTCGCCGGCGACCACCACCAGGCCCGTGGTCAGCATGGTCTCGCATGCAACCCGGCCAGTCGGGTCCTGGGCGATCACAGCGTCGAGCACGCTGTCGGAGATCTGGTCCGCCATCTTGTCGGGATGGCCTTCGGTAACCGACTCGGATGTGAATGTCGTGCGATTGCTCACGGGGCGCTCCTCAGCTGTTCTCCTGGCCCGCCCGCCCAACGGCGCGCAGGCGCTCCACCACCATATCCAACACAGCCGCGGCCACCTCCTGCTTCGAGGAGAGCCCGACTGTGGCCTGCTCACCGCCCGATCCGACTATGACCACCTCGTTCGTATCGTGGTCAAAGCCTGCACCAGGAGCAAGCACGTCGTTAGCCACCATCACGTCGACACCCTTGGCAGCCATCTTGGCTGCTGCCTTGACCGCAACGTCACCACCTGCCTCGGCAGCGAACCCGACCAGCACCTGCCCCGGCCGTCGGCGACGTGCCAACCCCGCCAGGATGTCGGGTGTCTGCTCCAGCACTATCTCGGGAACGCCGTCGGCCTTCGACAGCTTGCTGTCCGCAACCAGCTTCGGACGGAAATCCGCCACAGCAGCCGCCATGACCACCACGTCACAGGCTGGCGCAAGACTGTACATGGCCCTCTCCATCTCGGCAGCCGTCTCGACGCGGAGCACCTCGATACCTCGAAGAGCACGCGGCTCCACAGTAGACACCACGGTCACGGCCGCTCCTCGCGCCACAGCCACCTCCGCTATGGCGAATCCCTGCTTGCCCGATGAGCGGTTCGTGATAACCCTGACGGGATCTATCGCCTCCCGGGTTCCTCCGGCACTTACCAGCACCTTTACCCCGGCGAGGTCGCCTGGCTCGGTAACCCGCTCGAGGAGGCCCATCACCACAGCGACAATGTCTGCAGGATCAGCGAGCCGTCCGGCGCCGGAATCGCTTCCGGCAAGCCTCCCTTCGACTGGTTCGATCACATGCACGCCACGCCGCCGGAGGGTGGCGATATTGTCACGAACGGCCGGATGCTCCCACATCTCGGTATGCATGGCCGGGCATACCACGACTGGGGCGCGCGTCGCGACCAGGGTTGCCTCGAGAATGTCGTCGGCGAAGCCATTTGCATAGTGGGCAAGGAAGCCAGCCGTGGCGGGAACCACCACTACCAGATCCGCCGCCTGTCCAAGACGGGTGTGGGGTATGGGCTCACGGCCATTCCACAGGCTGGTAATCGCCGGCTCCGACGCCAGGGCGCTGAACGTTATCTCCCCTACGAACCGCGTCGCGTTCCTCGTGAGAACAGGAACAACATGAACGCCGGAGTCGACCAGACGCCGGCACACCTCCACGGCCTTGTACGAGGCGATGCCCCCGCTCACACCGAGCACTACCCGCTTCGGTCGATCAACCACAGCCACCGATCCACTGCCACCCTGCGGTGACCCGATGCCGTCCACCCGGGTCTGTTCCGACCGCGTGGCTACTCGCCGGGATCTTCGCCGGGATCTTCGCCGGGATGGCCAGGCTCGGCTGCAGCGACTGCCGACGACCCATGCGTGGCGTTGTCACCGGAGGGCGGCTCGGGTGCATCCTCGATCCCGCCTGCCGTCCCCGCCTCATCGGGAAGATCGAAATGCTTGATAACCGCCTTGCCGGCAGCGATCTCCTCGAACGCCACCGTCAGCGGCTTGCCGGACACCGAGGCCACCTGAGGCGGCACTACGTAGCCCATCCCCTCGCCGAGCTGGTTGTAATAGGAGTTGATCTGCCTGGCCCGCTTGGCAGCTAGCGCGACGAGAGAGAACTTCGAGTCCACCTTGTCGAGAAGATCCTCGATAGGCGGGTCGATCAAAGTTGTACGGCGCTGTGGCATCAGGATCCTCGGCGGGTATCACCACCCGGGTCAGCCCGAGCAGCTTGGCGGTAGGACAACACTATAGCTTCAAGCTCGTCGACCGCCCTGTCGACGTCCCGATTGACCACGACGAAATCGGCCAGCCGCCGCGCCGCGTCGACCTCCTCGGCTGCCTTGGCCAGCCGCATGCGCACGTGCTCGTCGGGATCCCCTCGGGTCCTAAGCCGCATCTCCTGATCCTCCGACGATGGCGGCAGCAGCAGGACCACGACCGCTCCGGGGCACCGCTGCTTGACCTGGGCTGCACCCTGTACGTCGATCTCGAGCAGCACGTCGCGCCCAGGCGGGCACTCCGGCACAGGCGTCCCGTAGCGGTTCCCGAGAAACTCAGCCCACTCGAGGAATCCACCACTGGAGATCCGCTCGTCGAAAGCTGCCCGGTCGACGAACACGTAAGCGTCCTCCGACTCACCGTCGCGCCGGTCGCGGGTAGTCCACGACCGGCTAAGCCACAGGGTCGGATCGCGCTGGACCAACCGAGCGGCCACGGTGCCCTTGCCGGCACCGCCCGGACCCGATATGACGAATATCAGGGCTTGGTGAGGTGTGACAGCAGCGCTTCGCGCTGGTTAGTGCCCAGCCCTTGGAGGCGTCGGCTATCGCTGATGCCGACCGTGTCCATCATGCGGCGGGCCTTCACCTTGCCAAGGCCTGGCAATGACTCGAGCACCGACAGCACCTTCATCTTGCCGACGGTCTCGTCCTTGTCAGCCAGCTTCAGCAGTTCGGCAAGGGTGAGGGAGCCCATCTTCAGCTTCTCCTTCACCTCGGCCCGCTCACGTCGGACCTTGGCAGCCTTGTCGAGCGCCGCCTGGCGCTGCTCGGGTGTAAGTGCGGGAGGTTGAGGCATGTCGGCAACCTTAGCCTGGTCGCGACCG
>JAJZJN010000182.1 GCA_021851165.1 Actinomycetes bacterium | reverse complement strand
GCGAAGACCCATCAGATCTACTCGCTCATGCAAACAGGCTCGCAGTACGGCATGCAGACAATGGACCAGGGGCTGTCCCGCCTGGTGAAGGAGGGCCGGATAACCGAGGCCGTGGCCTTCGACCGTTGCCGCAACGAAGAGGACCTCCGTAACCATCTCGCTTCGTAAGAACATCCGCTTCCTCAAAGGAGCCATGCAGTGGCACTGACATTCGACTACAAGGTCCGGGACCGGACCGGCAAGCTCGTGGAGGGCGAGCTCGAGGGCGACAGCCTGGCTCTCGTCGTCGGGAAGCTGCGCGAGATGGGCTACCTTCCCATCACCGTCACCCCGAAGCAACGGGTGGGCCTGAAGACCGAGATCAACATTCCGTGGCTCTCCAATCGCGTCAAGCTGGCCGAGGTTGCCATGGCGACGCGCCAGCTCGCGACGATGGTGGACTCGGGCCTGTCGGTCGTACGGGCCTTGAACATTCTCTCCGGTCAGACCGAGAACAAGGAGCTCGCCCGCGTGCTCGGTGCCGTCCGTCTAGACGTCGAGCGGGGCTCCACGCTGTCGGCGGCATGCGCCAAGCATCCCAAGGTGTTCTCGAGCCTGTTCGTCACCATGGTCCAGGCAGGCGAGGCGGGTGGGCATCTGGACCAGGTTCTCGCCAATCTCGCCCATACGATGGAGAAGCAGGCCAGCCTGAACCGCACGATCAGGGGGGCCATGACCTATCCGGCGATCGTCCTTACGGTGATGATCGTCATCTTCCTGGCCCTGCTTTTGTTCATAGTCCCGATCTTCCAGAAGCTGTTCACTTCACTCGGGGCAAAGCTGCCGCTTCCGACCCGGATCCTGATCGGCATATCGAGCATTGTCCTGAGCCCATGGGCGGTGCTCGTGGTGGCAGTGATCATTGCCGCGGCCTTCGGTTTCCATAGGTGGATCAATACCGAACGAGGCCGTGAGATATGGGACAAGTTCAAGCTTCGTCCTCCGGTGTTCGGCGAGCTAATGCACAAGACGGCCCTGGCGCGCTTCGCCAACACCTTCTCGTCGCTGCTGCAGGCGGGGGTGCCCATATTGGAGTCGCTCGACATCGTCTCGGACACGACCGGCAATCGCACGGTGGCGGCTGTCTTGCTGGAGACCAAGCAGGCGGTTCGCGAGGGTCGCTCGCTGGCCGAGCCGCTCCGCGAGCACGAGGAGGTGATACCGCCACTTGTCACTCAGATGGTGGAGGTAGGCGAGCAGACCGGCGCTCTCGACGCGATGCTCGCGAAGGTCGCAGAGTTCTACGACGGCGAGGTCGAGCAGACCGTGGCGAACCTCACCTCGCTGCTCGAGCCCCTGCTGACCGTGGTCATGGGCGCTGGGGTCGGGGTGATGGTCATCAGCATGTACCTGCCGATGTTCGACTACATCAAGCACATACCGACCAGCTGACAAGTGCCGTGCCAGGGATGCGATATGGGCGATCAGGAGTGCCTCTGATGGAAGGCTATGGGCGCGAGCGGTGCTCCGCTCGTGAGCTGCGAGATGCAGGTGGCCATACGCGGGTGTCCAATGCCATGTGCAGACGTGCGTGCACAGGTGTGTGCTCTGCCGAATCGGCTATGGTATCGGGCGGCTACGGCGGCTTCTCATCGGGCGGTGGCTCGACCGGAACGACGGCCGCATTACGGTATGCGAGGGGAGCGAGTGCATGGCACAGGTCGTAGGCCTGGATATAGGGACGAGCGCGGTGCGCGCGGCAGAGCTGGATCTCTCCTCGACGCCGCCGGCTCTGGTTGCCTACGGGCAGGTGGGCCTCCCACCCGGCGCCATCGTCGACGGCGAGGTGCAGGACGTCTCCGCAGTTGCCGACGCGCTGGTGAAGCTCTGGCACAACGGTCGCTTCGGTGAGACATCGGTCGTGATAGGGCTGGCCGGCCTTCGCGCCATCACTCGCGAGCTCGACCTGCCATTCGTTCCCGACGACGAGGTTGACAGCGCGGTGCGGTTCCAGAGCGAGGAGGTGATCCCGTTCCCCGCGGAGAGGACGGTGTTCTCCACCCAGGTGCTTGCCGACTATACGGGACCCGATGGCAACCAGATGCGCAGGGTGCTCGTGGCGGCAGCCCATCGTGACCTGGTCGACGGGGTAATAGCGGCGGTCGAGCGTGCCGGGCTCCAGGTGGAAGGCATCGACCTCGTGTCCTCCGCCCTCGTTAGAGCCGTAGCCACCCCCGGTCAGGGCGACCAGCCCGAGGCGATCGTGTCAGTGGGGGCAGGTCTGAGCGTGGTGGTGGTCCATCAGGCAGGGCGCCCGCAGTTCGTCCGCACCATCGCCACGGCTGGCAATGCAGCGACCGCGGCCATCTCTTCGACGCTGGACCTCCCGGTGGCCGACTCCGAGGCGATAAAGCGCCGGCTCGGTGAGCCGACCCCCCAGGTACAGGCTGCCGAGAAGGCAGTCCAGGCGAGCACCACCGAGCTGGTGGGGGAGATCCGCAACTCGGTCCAGTTCTTTGCATCGCTGCCCGGCCGGGCGCCGATATCGCGCCTGCTGGTCACCGGAGGCGGATCGCGCCTCAGGGGCTTCCTAGACCAGCTCCAGGCCGAGGTGCGCCTTCCGGTGGTCCCGGTGTCGCCGCTGGCGCGCCTCGACACGTCGAGGCTCACCCTCTCACCCCAGCAGATAGCCCTGATCGATCCGGTGCTGGCCACCCCGATCGGCCTTGCGCTGCCCGAGTCGGTCCCCGGTGCCCGGAAGTTCAACCTGGTGCCTCCCGAGGTGACCGAGCGCGCCGCCCAGAGACGCCTGAAGCGCTACAGCATCACGGGGGCAGTTGCCGCGCTGGTGCTGATAGCGGCTTTCAGCGGCTGGCGCTACTGGCAGGTGCACCAGACGAACAACGCGCTCACGTCCCTGCATTCAAGCGTGGGCACCCTCGAAGCCGAGATCCCCCAGTACGACCCGGTGGTGAAGGCGACCCAGACCGTCCAGGCCTCCAATGAGCGGGTTCGCGTGGTGACGTCCAGTGCGGTCGACTGGCCGGTCGTCCTGGACGAGCTAGGTGCCAAGATCCCGGCGGGCCTGAGCATCACCGACTTGACAGCCACCGCGGGAGCGAATGCACCGGCGGGCACGTCTGGTACCACCCAGGCCGGCACGGGCAGCTCGTCGAGCGCAGGGGCCACGGGCCAGATCGGGGAGCTCACGGCGACATGCCAGGGGACGGGAACGGGATTCCTGCTCGCCACGCAGTGGATAGACAACCTGAGCACGTCGAATCTGTTCCTACCACCCGAGGTGCCGAGCGTCACCGACGCAAGCGGCACCGTGACATTCACCTCCACCGTGGGCATCACGAAGGCCGCGAGCCTTGCCCACGATCCGTCCTACCAGTGAGCGCCGCCGGCGTGCCGAGGGGAGCGAGTACACGATGGAAGATCTGAAGCGCTACCGGTATCCCGCGATTGCGGCAGCGGTGGTGGTGGTGGTCCTGCTCGTGACATGGTTGGCCTGGCTCTCTCCCGAGGGCTCGAAGCTGTCCACCCTGCGGGCGAGCGAGACATCGCTTCAGGACCAGCAGCAGTCCCTCGCGTCTCGCATAGCCACCCTGCGAGCGGAGAAGGTCCACCTCCCCCGGAATTGCACGACGCTTGCCAAGGACCTGGGGGAGATCCCCTCGACGCCGAACATCGCCTCGTTCTATGCCCAGGTCACCCAGCTCGCCGTGTCGGCAGGAGTGGGCACCCCGAGCATCTCGTACACCTCTACGGCAGCGTCCGGCACATCGACCTCGGCGAGCGGGTCGTCATCCGGGACGGCTTCCGGGGTACCGACCGCACCAGGGCTGTCGAATGTGAGC
The DNA here is from genome assembly GCA_021851165.1 of Actinomycetes bacterium. Classification (GTDB taxonomy): domain Bacteria; phylum Actinomycetota; class Acidimicrobiia; order Acidimicrobiales; family JAJZJN01; genus JAJZJN01. The sequence goes on along the minus strand of JAJZJN010000182.1, from coordinate 155 downwards.
TTCACACTATCGGTGAGCGGTACTGCGGCCCAGCTGTCGTCGTTCCTGCATGGGCTGGACACGTTCCCGCGGCTGCTCACGATCTCGAATCTCAGTGTGACGGGTGGCCCGCTTATCCAGGGAGCGGGTGCCACCACCCCGGCGACCACGCCCGC
>JAJZJN010000181.1 GCA_021851165.1 Actinomycetes bacterium | reverse complement strand
GGCATTCGATACGCTGGCCGATGCCGTGGTGGCCCTTGGCCCGACCAGGATCTACCGTAAGGAGTTGTCAGTCCGCTGATGCGGTGAGAGGGTCCGGGTAGTCCCGGCTGGTCGCCACGAACAGCATAGGAGGCCTGGGGCGTCCGAATTGGTTAGAGTGACGTCGATGTCAGATACGTCAATCGAGCCTCCGGTAGGTGCAAGCGTCTGGGAGCGGGACCTGTTCGCTCACCTCACCGAGCATGCCCAGGTAGAGCAAGACATTCTAGAGGAGTATGCCGCGGCGGCCAGGGCAACCGACTCGAGGGCGCTGGCATACCTGGTGAACCTTCTGATAGAGGACGAGCAGCGTCACCACCGGCTCTTTGCCGAGCTCGCTAGATCGCTCAAGTCGACAAGCGAGCTGAGCGCCGAAGACCCTCCCGTTCCATGGATGGATTTCCAGAGGGCCGATCACGCCACGGCGGTTGAGCTGACCAGACGGTTGCTAACGCGCGAAGAGGACGATGCACGCGAATTGAAACGGCTCCGCAAGGAGCTGCGCGATGTGGAGCACACGACACTGTGGGGCCTTCTGGTAGACCTGATGCAGCGGGACACGGACAAGCACATCGCGATACTCCGCTTCGCGGATCAGCACATCAAGAGCCCCCAGGGGTGAAGAAGGGGGAGAGGCGGTGCCGGGTGGGTCGCGAAGTCCACTACTATGGACTCGCTGGGTCGTGCGGGCCCGCGCTGCGTCAACTCCCGCCGAGCGACGTGGCGTGGGCCCCGGCCCGGCATGTACCGGTCTGGCGGGCTTGTGCCTACACTGCGCGTGATGACCACCTGACCTAGCCTGCGAGCGCAAGCCCGGCCGTTCAGGGCCGGGAGGAGCTCAACTAGATGGGCCTCGCGAGTCTCGGCTGCAGCTCTACGTAGGATGTCTCAAGGCCTTCAGTACCGTCGCCAGTCCTCCTGCCCGCGCGGAAGGCGGGAGGGGTCCCAACCCAGCTCGGCCAGTGCCGTCGCCATGGCAAAACGGTCGGTCATGCCGGCTACGTAGCTGACGGCAGCCCTGAGCGCTTCAGTCGATCCGCTGACCAGTGGCACTGGCTCGACTCCGTAGGTATTGTCCGTACCGGCGAACCCAGCACGGCTACGCCTGGTGCCCGCAGGACTGGTGCCCGCAGGACTGGTGCCCGACTCGGCACGTGATCGGGAGGGCTCTCCGACAGAAGGGATCCTATTCGGGTGATCCGCGAAGTGCTCGACCAAGGCCCTCAGTACTGCGATGACGGCTCGACCCTGCTCCACTGCTGCAGGCCTCAGGTAGACCAGCTCGTAGTTGCAGAGTCGGAAGGCAGCCAGAGCTTCGGCAAGGTCTTCGCCCATGCCTACCGTGCCTGTGGTCAGTATCGTGTCCACAACCCCGCCGATGAAGGTGCCGAGCTGTTGCGATCGCCGTTCTCCGCATTGCAGGCGGACCTCCCGAGGAAGCGACTCGGGTGCGACTATCCCAGCGCAGACGGCGTCCTCCCAGTCGTGGCAGACGTAGGCAATGCGGTCTGCCCAGCTGACCACCTCGCCTTCGGGCGTCGAGGGGGCCGGCCGTGACCAGGAGTGGTTGCGTATGCCGTCGAGGGTCTCAGTGCACAGGTTGAGCGACGACAACGACACGTCCGCTCCCCACGGGGCGTGGTCGTAGCCCTCGGGTAGGAAGGCCCCCAGCGCATCCTCGCTGGAGTGACCTCCTGGGCCATGGCCGCAGTCATGACCCAGGGCTATGGCCTCGGTAAGCGTCACGTTCAAACGGCAGGCCCGTGCTATGCCGGTGGCCACCTGGGCAACCTCCAGCGCGTGGGTAAGACGGGTCCTCTGATGGTCGGCGGGGAAGATGAACACCTGGGTCTTGCCGGCCAGGCGTCTAAAGGCCGTGGAGTGCAGTATGCGGTCACGGTCACGCTCGAAGCAGGTTCTCCACGGGTCGGGCGCCTCTGACAAGGCCCGGCTGCCGGCTCCACGAGCACGCGTAGCGCCTCGGACAAGCACCATGTCGTCAGCATCCTCACGGGCTTGGCGGCTGAGCGGTGGGAGGCCTGATGCGGTTCCTGCTCCGCAGGCAGGCTCGACTCTGGAGAGTGGCTTTCCCCCATGAGCCAGCACGACCCCGCCGACCCGTCCACCCCCCGACATGGTTTCGGCCCATGCCCTGCCTCGCTCGCCAAGTTCGCCCATGGATCAAGTGTGCCGCATGGGTGTATCGCTGATGCGGCCGGCCCAGTGCTCTGGGCGCGGTATCGTCGTGGCACGGGACCCTGTCGGGTCGAGGCTACGGCGAAGGAGCTTGGAACAGGTGGACGTGCGAATAGGGATCGTCCAGAGTGTGAAGGAGCTCGACGTCGAGCTGGGGGACGAAGCTGATCCGTCCAAGGTGGTGGCCGATGTCGAGGCCGCCTTGAGCAGCGGAGACGGTGTGCTGTGGCTCACCGACCGGAAGGGTCGGCGCGTAGGCGTTCCGGCGGGCAAGGTGGCTTACGTGGAGCTCGGCGCCCCTTCGACCGAGCGCCGGGTGGGCTTCGGCGCCCCTTGAGCCGGGTGCCCGCTGCCGCTGGCAGCGGCTCGTCGACTTCTCCAGGGCCTTCTGCGGTTCGAGGACTGCTTGATCGCAATCTCGTGTTCGTAACCGGTAAAGGCGGTGTCGGCAAGACGACGGTAGCGGCTGCTCTAGCTCTCTTTGCTGCCGAGCATGGTCGCAAGGTTCTGCTGAGCGAGCTGGATGCTAAGGGCGACATAGCCGCATATTTCGAGACAGGGCCTACGGGATTCGCCGAGCGTGAGGTTCAGCCCGGGCTCTGGGCGATGTCGATGGACACCGAGGCCAGCCTGCGGGAGTACCTGAAGCTGAACCTGAAGATACCGGTCGTAGGAAGGATAGGCCCCCTTGCCAGGGCGTTCGACTTCGTAGCGACGGCAGCTCCGGGTGTTAGGGAGATCCTCACGGTCGGGAAGCTCTGCTACGAGGTCCGGGAGCGCCACTACGACCTGGTCGTGGCAGATGCCACGGCCACGGGCCATATCATCGGCCAGCTTGCAGCGCCCCAGGCCATCAACGAGCTGGTAAAGGTCGGGCTGGTTCGTTCGCAGACCGACTGGATGCTGGCCATCCTCTCCGACCCCGCCCAGAGCGCTCTGGCAATCGTGACAACGCCCGAGGAGATGCCTGTCAACGAGACCATGGAGCTGGCGAGGCGTGTCCGGGAAGAGACGACGGTGGAGCTCGCGGCAGTGGTGGTGAACCGCGTTCTGCCGGAGCTGTTCAACCGGTCCGACGAGGCTGTGTTCGACGCGATGTGCAAGCCAGGGCCCAGTGCCGAGCTGAAGCGGCTGGCCGGGGGGGATCCGCGCCCGGTGCTCGACGCGGCGCGTCTTGCAGTCACGATGCGCCGCACGAGGGCAGGCCATCTCGAGCGCCTGCGTGAAGGCATACACCCGGCAGTGCCTATGTTGTACTTGCCTTACCTGTTCGCGCGCTTCCACGGGCTGCGGACCACCCGTCAGGTCGCTCGGTACCTTGGCGAGGAGATGGGCTATTGACGCCGCGCAGCCATCGGGCGGCGAAGCCGGCGCCGGCGGGCTCGCTCGACGGCCTGCTCGCGTCCAGGGAGATAGTCGTGGCTTGCGGGCCCGGCGGGGTCGGCAAGACCACGACGGCAGCGGCAGCGGCAGCTATGGCGGCGACGCGCCTGGGAGGCAAGGTCCTGGTTCTGACGGTGGACCCGGCACGGCGGCTGGCAAACGCCCTCGGGCTGGAGGGAATAGGCAACACCGAGCGCCGTGTGCCTCCGGAGGCGTTCGGCAAGGCCAGGTCCAAGCCGATGGGGGAGCTATGGGCCGCGATGCTCGACACGAAGCAGTCGTGGGACGACCTTATCCGGCGTCACGCTCCTGATGAGCGGACTCGCGACGAGATCCTTGCCAACCCCCTTTACCGCAACATCTCTGGCCGCTTTGTTTAGAGTCACGACTACATAGCCATGGAGAGGCTCTTCGAGACCCATGCGGAGGGCACCTAC
>JAJZJN010000180.1 GCA_021851165.1 Actinomycetes bacterium | reverse complement strand
CTGGCGAGCCGAGCAGCATCCCCTCGGGCACCGATCACGGCAACGCGCCCTCGGGCACTGGTTCGTCCTCGGGCACTGGTTCGTCCTCGGGCACTGGCGAGCCGAGCAGCATCCCCTCGGGCACCGATCACGGCAACGCGCCCTCGGGCACTGGTTCGTCCTCGGGCACTGGCGAGCCGAGCAGCATCCCCTCGGGCACCGGTTCTGATGGTCAAGGTGCCGGGCAGGGCCACGCCCGCATGGCGCTGTAACCTCACCAACCGTGCATCGGAGAGTCAGTCGAAGGCGATTTGGCTGAACTCTCGTAGCTTGTGCAGGGGGTGCCGGGCGCTGACAAGGCGCACCGTCCCCGAGCGGGACCTCATGACGAGGGACTGTGTGGTGGCGCCGAAGTCGTGGTAGCGCACCCCCTGCAGCAGCTCTCCGTCGGTGATGCCGGTGGCGGCGAAGAAGCAGTTGTCACCGCTCACCAGATCGTCCGTTGTGAGGACCGCGTCGAGGTCGTATCCAGCAGACAGCGCTGCATCGCACTCCACGGAATCCCGGGGCCACAATCGTCCCTGGATTTCCCCACCCATGCACTTGAGCGCAGCGGCTGCCAGGACCCCTTCCGGAGTACCCCCGATGCCGAGGAGGATGTCCACTCCCGATTCAGGCCATGCAGTGGAGATGGCGCCTGCAACGTCACCGTCGGTGATCAGCTTGATCCTGGCTCCGCTGGCTCTGACCTGTGTGATGAGATCGGCATGGCGTTCGCGATCTAGGATGACGGCAGTAACGTCCCGCACGGACTTGCCGAGGGCTTTGGCCACCGATTCGAGATTTTCGGCAGGGCTCCTCGTGATGTCTACGGTGCCGGCGGCAGCAGGTCCCACCGCGAGCTTCTCCATGTACATGCAGGGCCCGGGATAGAACATGGTGCCTCGTTCGGAAACGGCTATGACAGCGAGCGCTCCCCCTCTGCCGAGGGCAGTGAGCGTAGTGCCATCTATAGGGTCCACGGCTATGTCGGTCGGCGGCGGCGACCCGTCGCCGATTCGCTCACCGTTGAACAGCATAGGAGCATTGTCCTTCTCGCCTTCGCCTATGACCACGATTCCGTCCATGGAGATGTTGTGAAGGACGATCCGCATGGCGTCTACGGCTGCTGCATCGGCTCCCTCCTTGTCGCCGCGGCCCATCCAGCGTCCGGCAGCCATGGCGGCAGCCTCGGTGACACGTACGAGCTCCATTGCGAGATTGCGGTCAGGGGCCTGCTTGGTTGTCTTCACATCGAGAACGATACTGCCCTTGGGGAGACCCGCGCAGGCCCGAGTCCCAAGGCCGCCAGAGCCCTCGGGAATTATCGGATACGCTCCGGGAGCGCCCCTGCCCTCCGGATCCCGGTTGCCCGCCGGTGCGCCACGAGCAGGGAATGCAGCCTAGGCTTGGCTCCGTGACCAGCGGCAGGAATAGGCAAGGCGTCGGGGGGGGTGGGCAGCAGCCTGGTGCAGTTGCCAATGACAGGGGAGCTTGGCAGGAGGCTTACGAGCGCTCAACGCTCAGAGACGCCGACTTCGAGACGATGTCGGGCTTGCCACTCGCTGCGGTGTACGGGCCTGACGACTGGCCGGCTCGGACGCGCGAGGGTGATCACGATCCGCCATCCTCCGTGCAGGCCGACCTGGCGGCGACGAGCACGCTTGGCTGGCCAGGCCAGTATCCGTACACGCGGGGCCCTCATGCCTCGATGTACCGCTCCAAGCTCTGGACCATGCGCCTGTTCGCCGGTTTCGGTACTGCCGGCGACACCAATGGGCGCTTTCGTGATCTGCTTGCGGCGGGTGGCGGAGGTCTGTCGGTTGCCTTTGACCTCCCCACGCTGATGGGGCGCGACTCGGACGACCTCCACAGCCACGGCGAGGTAGGGCGATGCGGAGTGGCCGTGGACACCCTTGCCGATGTGCAGGACCTGTTTGCCGGTATCGATCTCGGCGCCGTTACCACCTCGATGACGATCAATTCCCCGGCAGCGGTCCTGCTGGCCATGTACGTTGTGGCGGCGGAGATGTCGGGTGTGCCTAGGTCCAGGCTTGGCGGAACGCTGCAGAACGACATCTTGAAGGAGTACCAGGCCCAGAAGGAGTACCTTTTCCCGCCTCGACCATCGATGAGGCTGGTGGTCGATGTGATCAGGTTCTGCACCGCGGAGATGCCGCGGTTCCATCCTGTCTCCGTCTCGGGCTACCACATCCGAGAAGCCGGGTCCACCGCGGCACAGGAGCTGGCTTTTACGTTGGCAAACGGTTTCGCCTACGTGGAGGCGGCCAGGGAGTCGGGGTTGGGGATCGACGAGTTCGCACCGCGGCTCAGCTTCTTCTTCAATGCACACTTGGACTTCTTCGAAGAGATTGCCAAGTACCGGGCGGCCCGGCGCATCTGGGCCAGATGGATCTCGGGCCACTACGGAGCCGAAGATCCGCGCTCGGCGCAACTGCGCTTCCATACCCAGACCGCGGGCGTGTCACTGACTGCTCAGCAGCCCGAGGTGAACATCGTGCGTACCGCCATCGAGGCGTTGGCCGGTGTCATCGGAGGCACTCAGAGTCTCCACACGAACTCGATGGACGAGGTCCTCGCCCTGCCGACCGACAAAGCAGCACGCATTGCATTGCGCACCCAGCAGGTGATCGCCCATGAGTCGGGTGTTGCCAATGTTGCTGATCCGCTGGGTGGTTCGTGGTTTGTAGAGTCCCTCACGGATCGCATCGAGGAGGAGGCCGAACAGGTATTCGCGCGTCTTCTCGAATGGGGCGACGGGTCGATGCTGGAGGGAGTTCTCCGCGGGATAGAGGCGAGCTGGTTCCAGGGGGAGATAGCGGACTCGGCCTACGAGTTCCAGCGGAAGGTGGGATCGGGCCGGCGGATCGTCGTGGGGGTCAACGCTTTTACAGAGGGCAACGAGGACCTGGCTCCGCCAACCCTGCAGATAGGAGCCGAGGTGGAGGAGTTGCAGGTGAAGCGTCTCGAGACCGTGCGCCAGGGACGTTCAGCCGCCGAGGTGGATGCTACCTTGTCACGGCTGGTGGCTGACGCGGGCTCCAGCGATGTCAACCTGGTCCCGGCGATGATCGATGCCGTTAGGGCTTATGCCAGCGAAGGGGAGATCGTGGCCGCCCTGGCGTCGGTGTTCGGCCGTTACGAGGAGGATCCGGTCATCTGAACGGTCCTTCGCAGGGATCGTGGACGACGGACCATACTGTCGGGGTGGATCGATTCATAGTACGCCCCGGAGGGCCCCTCATAGGATCTGTACGCGCCGGGGGGGCGAAGAACTCGGCGCTCAAGCTGATGGCAGCATGCCTGCTGTGCGAGGGGCGCCATGTGCTGTCCAACGTGCCGCGCATAGTCGACGTCGACATCATGGCCGATCTGCTGGGTGCCATCGGGGCAAGCGTCCAGCGCATGGCCCCAGAGAACGATGACCAGCCAGGTGATCTTGTCATTGACACCCCCTCGCGTCTGGTGCCGGAGGCTCCCTACGAGCTGGTGGAAAAGATGCGGGCCTCGGTCGTCGTGCTCGGGCCGCTGCTCGGGCGTACGGGCCGCGCTCGGGTCTCGATGCCTGGTGGCGACGACTTCGGCAACCGGCCCATAGACATCCACCTGAGCGCTCTCGAGGCGATGGGGGCCACGTTCGTCAGCGCCCACGGATACATCGAGGGCAGCGTCGGCGGGGCAGGGCCACAGGGACTGGCTGGCAGGGGCGGTGGCCGTTTGATCGGGACGCGCGTCGTGCTCGAGTACCCGAGCCACACCGCGACCGACAATATCCTGATGGCCGCGGTGCTTGCCAAGGGGACGACAGTCATAGAGAATGCAGCACGCGAGCCGGAGGTGGCGGACCTGGCCGCCTTCCTGACCCGGATGGGTGCGCGCATAACCGGCGCAGGAACCTCGCGCATCGAGGTGGAGGGTGTCGACCAGCTCGAGCCGGTGGCTCACAGGGTGATCCCGGACCGCGTCGTCACGGCAACGTTCCTGGCTGCCACCGGCTTGGCGGGTGGTGAGGTGGTGATCGAGGATGCCCGCCCGGACCAC
>JAJZJN010000179.1 GCA_021851165.1 Actinomycetes bacterium | reverse complement strand
AGCGCCGTGGCCTTGGCCTGTCCGGGAAGGTTGCCAGGCGCTACGTGGTGGGTGTCGATTTGCCGAGCAGGCGGGTGCTGGTGGGGGGACCTCCGATGACGCTGGTAAGCCACTTGGAGGTTGGTGAGGTCACATGGGTGGGGCTTGGGGTCCGACATGGTGCGCCCGTGCTCGTTCAGGCCAGTGCTCATGGCCCAGCGCTTCCGGGCCGGTACTTCGGCGATGAGATCCGCTACGACGTGCCGCAGCGCGCGGTGGCGCCTGGGCAGACCTTGGCGATGTACGACCCGCTGGACGGCGAGTCCGTAGTCGGTTCGGCGATTGTAGTGGGATCGCGTGCGCCGAGCGGGCTGGTCGTGGAGGCCGCGCTCGAGAGCTCGGGGGCATGAGCGCCCCGATCCAGGATGTCAATGGTGCCCACACCGGTGACGGTGGTACCACTCCCCCTGCTGCGCCTGGCGACGTGATCGCTCGGGTAGCCGAATTGAGGCGGCTGATCGCCTACCATTCCGAACGCTATTACGAGCTCGACTCGCCCGAGATCCCCGACGCCGATTTCGACGCGCTCGTAGCAGAGCTCCGTGATCTCGAGGGGAGATTCCCCGCGCTGAGGAGCCCGATATCTCCGACCGAGCAGGTTGGAGCACCGCCCTCGGTGTCGTTCGCTCCCGTGCGCCATACGGTGCCGATGATGAGCCTGGACGACGTCTTTGGATCCGATGATCTCCGGGCGTGGGCGCAACGGATGGAGAGGATCGTTCCGGACGTGGCCGGTGCTGCCATCGTCTGCGAGCTCAAGATCGACGGATTGGCGATCTCGCTCACGTACCGTCATGGGGTGCTCGTACAGGCTGCAACCCGAGGTGACGGCCTGGTCGGTGAAGACGTGACTCCGAATGTGGGCACGATCACGGACATCCCCTCACGTCTGGCCTGGCCGGCGGGGAGGGGGTCGATCCCGTCGCTCATCGAGATCCGCGGCGAGGTGTACATGCCGGTATCGGCTTTCGAGCAGCTGAACGAGCGCCAGATCCAAACAGGCCAGAAGCCGTTCGCCAATCCACGGAACTCCGCCGCCGGGTCGCTCCGCCAGAAGGACCCCTCGGTGACAGCCACGAGGCCGCTGGCCTTCTGGGCCTACCAGCTCGGTGCCGTAGAGGGCCTCGATACCGAGGTCATGCCGGCGCGCCACAGCGATGCGATGGCCCTGATCGGCGAATGCGGTCTTCCGGTCAATCCCGAGATGCGGGTGGTAACCGGGATCGAGGAGGTAATAGCGTTCTGCCGCAAGTGGGAACAGCATCGCCATGACCTGGACTATCAGATCGACGGTGCCGTGGCCAAGGTTGACGATCTCGACCTCCAGCAGCGCCTTGGTGCTACCTCTCATGCGCCTAGGTGGGCCATCGCGTACAAGTTCCCACCCGAGGAGAGGTCCACCAAGCTCGTTGCCATAGAGGTGTCGATCGGCCGCACGGGCAGGGCGACCCCCTTCGCTGTGCTCGATCCAGTGGTGGTAGGTGGCTCTACGGTTAGCCTTGCCACCCTCCACAATGCAGACCAGGTGCATCTCAAAGACGTGCGCCCGGGTGACACGGTGATCATCCGAAAGGCCGGGGACGTCATCCCCGAGGTGGTAGGACCCATTCTCTCGATGAGGCCGGAAGGCTCCGAGCCGTGGTCCTTCCCAACGGTATGCCCAAGTTGCGGCGGTCCGCTCGTTCGCCTCGAGGGCGAGAGCGACACGTTCTGCACCAATCTTGACTGCCCGGCGCAGCGGGTCCAACGAATCGTGCACTTCGCTTCACGTGGTGCGATGGACATCGAGGGGCTTGGCGAGAAGCGCGTGATCCAGCTGGTCGACTTGGGCCTGCTGGCCGATCCGGGCGATCTTTACCGGCTCGATGCCAGGAAGCTTGTCGACTTGGAAGGTCTGGGTGAATTGTCGGTCGACAATCTAATGCGCGCCATAGACGGGTCCAAGCAACGGCCCTTCAGCAGGCTCCTGGTCGGGCTTGGCATCAGGCATCTCGGTCCGGCAGGCTGCCGCGAGCTTGCCAGGGCGATGCCGAACCTGGATCGTCTGATGGCTGCTCCGGCCGAGCAGCTGGCGGCTATCGAGGGGATAGGGCCGGTCATAGCAGGCAGCGTGGTCGCATTCTTCGCTTCGGAGCGCAACCGCGCAGTGCTCGCGAAGCTACGGGAGTCCGGAGTGTCGCTCGGCGTTGCTGGAGAGTCGGCCCCGACACAACGCAGCGCGCCGGGACCGGATGCCGTCCAGGCACCGGGAGGGCTGCCAGCGGCTGTGGAAGTCAGCCCCGGGATTCCGCAGACTCTGCAGGGTCGTTCGGTGGTCGTCACGGGCAGCATCGACGGCTACACGCGCGAGGAAGCCGAGGAGGCCATCGAGGCGCGGGGCGGGAAGTCCCCTGGCACCGTGTCGCAGCGCACATGGGTGGTCGTCATGGGGCGTGACCCGGGCACGGCCAAGCTGCGCAAGGCCGAGCAGCTGGGCGTGCGTGTCGTGGATGCATCGGGGTTCGAGGAACTTCTGAGCACTGGTGCACTGCCGGACGAAGCATGATTCCACGGGCAACAGCCCGCCCCGCCATGTGGTCCCCCGCCTGAAGCTTTCAGGAGGCTAGCCTTTGCGCGGACCGATGTCGACGATAACCGACTCCATCGGGCGGGTTCTGGCCGGGAGGTACCGGATAGAGGCCCTGCTCGGAACTGGCGCATCTGCCCACGTGCTTGCTGCATGGGACGTGACGCTGCGGCGTCGTGTGGCGATCAAGGTTCTCCATCCCGGATTGGCAGGCGACACCGGATTCCTCAGGCGATTCCGTGCCGAAGCTCAGGCCGCGGCAGCTCTCAGCCATCCTCGAATCGTTTCGGTGTACGACTGGGGAGAGGACGAAGAGGGACCGTTCCTGGTGCTGGAGTACCTTGGGGGCGGGTCCTTGCGGGACCTGCTCGACACGGGCTACCGGTTCGGGCCATCCCAGGCGGCACGTGCAGGCATGGAGGCAGCCCAGGGACTTGCATATGCCCACGCACGCGGCTTCGTGCATCGTGACATCAAGCCGGCGAACCTTCTGTTCGATGACGAAGGCGGGTTGCGCATAGCCGATTTCGGCTTGGCCCGTGCCCTGGCCGAGGCTGCTTGGACCGAGCCGGTCGGGGCCCTGCTCGGCACGGCACGCTACGCAGCCCCGGAGCAGGCGGAAGGCCGGAGTGTGGAGGGGCGCGCGGATGTGTACTCACTAGCGTTGGTGCTCTACGAGGCGATTACCGGCGAGGTGCCATTCCTCGCTGACACCATGCTCGGCACGCTCAAGTCCCGCGTGGGAGCGCCCTTGCCCGAGCACGAAGGTCTTGGACCCCTGGCCGGCACCCTGCGAGATGCTGCAGCACCCGATCCTGCCGAGCGGCTTGACGCTGCTGCTCTGGGCGATCGCCTGGCAGGGATTGCGAAGGAGTTGCCATCCCCGGACCCCATTCCGCGAAGCACCCGTCCCAGCCCAGATGCCACCGGTCGCGGCGCAGCGGGCGTCGACAGGACAGAGCTTGGTCTCGGCGCAGCTGCGAGCCAGGACGTTCCTGGTGCGGGTGCGGGTGCGGGTGCGGGTGCGGGTGCGGGTGCGGGTGCGGGTGCGGCGCCAGGTAGCCTGTACGGAGCGGAGGCGCCCAGGCCGGTTGGGGACGACCGGCGACACTCAATGCGTCTCGGAAACGGCGAGCCAGGCCGGCGCAACGGCAGGCGGCTGGTCGTGATGGCGACGGTCTTCGCGATCGTGGCACTGCTCGCTGCAGGTGGTACCTACGGCGCCGAGCGCTTCAAGGTGTTTACCCCCACTAGCACCGTGCCGCAGCTCGCCGGGGTGAGCATATCGCGAGCAGCCGGTCTTGCCCGGCGGGACCATCTGCTCGTCCGGAGCATACGTAGCCGTTTTGATGTCGCGGTACCAGCTGGACGGGTGATTCGCGAGATACCCGGGCACGGGACCCATCTGAAGCAGGGATCGGTGGTGCAGCTGGTGGTGTCGAAGGGGCCACCGCCTGAGCAGATCCCGAGCCTCGGCGGCATGACCTGCACCGGGGCAACCAACGCCCTGCTGGCCACCCACCTGAGGGCCCTGTGCGTGGACGCGTACTCTGCCACGGT
>JAJZJN010000033.1:12804-23176 GCA_021851165.1 Actinomycetes bacterium | reverse complement strand
AACCGTTCCAACGAGGTGAGCTGGTGCCAGCCATCGAGGCGGCCTTGGCCCGGTTCGCGGAGGATCGTGCCATCGAGGAGGAGGGCGCCGCCGTGACCGGGGAGGCGAGGGCCGTCGAGGACAAGCTGCAGACGAGGAAGCTCGTGGACCGTGCAAAGGGAGTGCTGATGGACGAGCACTCGATGGAGGAGGCCGAGGCATTTGCCTTCATACAGCGCACGGCGATGGCGCGGCGTGCCCGTATGCAGCAGATTGCCGGTGAGGTAATCGAGGGCACGCTGGTTCCCGGGGCCCGCTGAGGTCCGGCCTTGAGCGGCCAGACCACGATTGCCGGCGCAGCGAGCGAGCCGACAGGTGAGAACGCGCCAGGGATTCTCTATTTACTGGATGGTAACTCGCTGCTGTTCCGAGCGTTCTTCGCCCTTCCCGACTCCCTCTCCACGGCTTCGGGTCAGGTGACAAATGCGGTGTACGGGTTCACTGCGATGCTGGTGAGCCTGTTGCGGGATCAGCACCCCATCGGGATGGGAGTCGCGTTCGACAGGCCTGAGCCTACTTTTCGAGACGGCATGGTCGACTATTACAAGGCCAACAGGGCCGAGACTCCAGATCTCCTGCTTCCCCAGTTCGAGATGGTGAGGGAGATCCTTGGTTCCCTTGGGATCGCGTCGGTGGACCTGGCCGGCTATGAGGCTGACGACATCCTTGCTACATGGGCCACCAAAGCCCGGGACTCCTCGATGAACGCGGTGGTGGTCACGGGGGACCGCGATGCGTTCCAGCTGGTGGAGGACCCATACGTGCGGGTGCTCTACACACGTAAGGGGCTGTCCGACACCGTCTTGTACGACGAAGCAGGCATCGAGCAGCGTACCGGCGCCCCAGCGCGCCTATACCCGTTCCTCGCTGCCCTGCGAGGTGACCCCTCTGACAACCTCCCTGGTGTACCAGGCGTGGGTGACAAGACTGCTGCCCGCCTGGCGAGGGAGTTCGGCGATATCGACTCGCTGTACGCGCACCTCGGCGAGCTGGCGCCGAAGCTTCGTGAAAATCTCATAGCGCACGAAGCACAGGTGCGTATGAACGCCAAGCTCATACCACTGGCGAGGGATGCCCCCGTTGGCGTGGGTCTAGAGCAGCTGGGCCTTCGCATCGGCAAGCAGGGCATCGACCCGGGACCCGCCCGTAGAGCTTTCGAGTCATTCGAGCTCAGGACGCTGTGGCGCAGGGTAGAACCCCTTCTCGAGTCGGCGGCCGGTGGCGCAGGGAGTCCTGTTAGCAGTCCCGGAAGAAGCACGGCACGCAGGCCTGAAGGCGATGTCCCAGGCAAGCCCACAGGTTCGGTGCCGGTGCCATATGGCCTTGGCAGGGACGTCGACCTGGTCGTGCCGGCGGACGCAGCGGAGGCCGAGCGAGAGTTGCGCAAGCTGGTCTTATCCGGCTCGCCTGTGGCGGTCGAGCCGGTTTGGTCCGCCGTCGCGGGGCGCTCTTCGCTGAAGGGATTGGCGTTGGCGGCCAGCCTGGGCGGTACTGCCGCCCAAGCAGGGGCTGTGGTGTCGAGCGAGTCACATGAGGCCGGCGAGTCAGATGAGGAGCATGAGCAGGCGCTGTGGATCGACGGGGCGGTTCTCGGCGATGGCGCGGTCATGTCGGCGCTGGCAGCGATGGGTAGCAGGGACTCTGCGGGGGTTCTGGCCCACCGGGCAAAGGAGCTCATGCGGGTTCTGCTGCCGGAAGGTGTAGACCTCGTCTCGCTCAGGATGGACACTGCCGTGGCGGCTTACCTTCTCGATCCCGGCCGTGGCGGTGAGACGATCGAGAGCCTGGCAGCCCAGATGGCCGCGTTGACGCCCGGGGCAGGCAACGGGGGCGGCGACGCCGGCCAGCTGGACCTCGCCGGCCAGCTGGACCTCGGAGAGCCAGGACGTGGGCATGTGGAGCTGGCCTGCGAGAGAGCCATGATCATCCGGGCTCTCGCTGCTCCGCTGTCGGAACGGCTGGCGGAAGCCGGCCTGTCGCGCCTCCATGACGAGGTCGAGCTTCCCCTGGTGCGCGTGCTAGCGCGTATGGAGGTGGCCGGGATAGCCGTCGATGCCGCGGAGCTCGAGGCCCTGAGCCGGCGGATGACCGAAGAGGCAGCAAGGCTCGAGGGAGAGATCCAGGAGCTCGTCGGCGAGCGGTTCAACGTCAACTCCACCCCGCAGCTGCGGTCGGTCCTCTACGACCGCCTCGGGCTGTCACCGGGACGCCGCACGAAGACTGGATACTCGACTGACGCAGCGACCCTCGAGGGGCTCCGGGGGCAGCACCCGGTGGTGGACCTCCTGCTGCGCTACCGGGAGATCGAGAAGCTACGGTCGACCTACGGCGAGAGCCTCTTGGCCGAGGTTGGCCCCGACGGCAGGATTCACGCGACGTTCAACCAGACCGTGGCCCGCACCGGGCGGCTGTCATCGGACCGCCCGAATCTGCACAACATCCCGGTGCGAAGCGAGGAGGGGCGCAGGCTTCGCAGGGTGTTCGTGCCGGCAGAAGGTTGCAGGCTGCTGGTCGCGGACTACGACCAGGTCGAATTGCGCGTGATGGCGCACCTCTCCAAAGACCCAGGTCTGGTCGCAGCCTTCGCCGAAGGTCGTGACATCCATCGCGCAACGGCGGCGAGGGTCTTCGGCGTGACCCCCGAAGAGGTCACCCACGCACAGCGCAACAGGGCGAAGATGGTCGCTTACGGGTTGTCTTACGGCATGGAGGCTTACGGCTTGGCCAGGAGGCTGGCGATCCCGACTACCGAAGCCCAGGAGATCCTGGACGCGTACTTCCGGGCATTTCCCGGGGTGAAGGACCTGATGGAAAAGAGCGTCAGCGATGCCCGCCAGCGCGGCTACACCGAGACGCTGTTCGGTCGCCGCCGACCGCTGCCCGATCTGCTGTCGCCGAATCGGCGACTGCGTGAGGCGGCCGAGCGCCAGGCGATGAACGCCGGCATCCAGGGGTTGGCAGCGGACCTGTTCAAGGTGGCGCTGGTCCGACTCGACGCTGAGCTGGACCAGGCAGGAACCCGATCACGCCTGGTACTGCAGGTGCATGACGAAGTGCTGGTGGAGGTCCCCGAAGACGAGCAGGGCGCGCTCGGCACTCTCGTGCCGTCTGTGATGTCAGGAGTGGCGGAGGTGGTCGGGCTGAGTGTCCCGCTAGCGGTGTCGAGCGCCTGGGGCAGCTCGTGGGCAGAGGCCAAGGGCGGGTGACGCCTGTGATTTGATAGGATGCTGCTTCGACTGCCGCCGGTGGTCGACCCCCGTCTGTCATGGCCGGTAACCCCGGTTGCCAACCACGGTTGGCAACGATCCATGGCCGAAGGGTGTCCCGTATGGAAAGCGAGCACAGAAGGTTCATGTCCGACGAGCGTGCCGGTTACACCGGTACAACTGACCTGGCGGGTTCACCCGCCCGCGGGGGGGACCCTACGGGGGCGACCGCCCTGCTTACGAGGAGCCCCATGGGGACGTTCGACGAGAACGGGGTTTACGTGCCCCGGGCCATCGTCGAAGACGACCTGGGTGACACCGCTCTGGAGGCGGCCATAGACGCGACGATCGTCGAGTTCGACGATGGCGATCTGGTGGCTGGAACCGTGGTGAAGATCGACAGAGACGAGGTCCTTCTCGACATCGGGTTCAAGTCCGAGGGGGTGATACCTGCCCGTGAACTGTCGATCCGCAATGATGTCGATCCATCCGAGATCGTTTCGCTCGGTGAGCGCATCGAGGCCCTTGTCCTGCAGAAGGAGGACAAGGAGGGACGGTTGGTCCTTTCGAAGAAGCGGGCGCAGTACGAGCGGGCTTGGGGCACCATCGAGGCGATCAAGGAATCCGGTGGTGTCGTTCGTGGACCTGTCATCGAGGTTGTGAAGGGCGGGCTCATAGTAGACATAGGCCTGAGGGGGTTCCTGCCGGCATCGTTGGTGGAGCTGAGACGCGTGCGAGAGCTCCAGCCCTACATCGGGCGCAACATCGAGGCGAAGATCATCGAGCTGGACCGGAACCGCAACAACGTCGTTCTGTCTCGCAGAGCGTGGCTGGAGGAGACCCAGAAGGAGCAGCGCGGCGAGTTCCTGGTCAACTTGAAGCCAGGGGAGCGGCGCCACGGAGTGGTGTCCTCGGTGGTCAACTTCGGCGCGTTCGTGGACCTCGGCGGTATGGATGGCCTCATCCACGTCTCCGAGTTGTCCTGGAAGCATGTCGATCATCCCTCGTCCGTCGTATCGGTTGGTGACGAGGTCGATGTCGAGGTGCTCGATGTAGACCTGTCGAAGGAGAGGATCTCGCTGTCGCTGAAGGCGACCCAGATAGACCCATGGCACGAGTTTGCCAATAGCCATCAGGTCGGTGAGCTCGTCTACGGACGCATTACGAAGCTTGTCCCGTTCGGGGCGTTTGTACAGGTTGGAGATGGGATCGAGGGATTGGTCCACATCTCGGAGATGGCGAGCCACCACGTCGATCTCCCCGAGCAGGTGGTGAGTCCGGGGGAGGAACTGTGGGTGAAGATCATCGACATCGACCTCCAGCGCCGCCGGATCAGCCTCTCGATCAAGCAGGCAGCCGAGGGCGGCGAGGTCTCCGAGGAGTATCGTGAGGCCTTCGGCGAGCACGCGTACGACGCCCAGGGAAATTACATCGGCTATGACTACGCTGCTACCGAGTTCACTCCTGAGACGGAGGCACAGGCCGCATGGGCTGAGTTCGTGGCGGCCGGCGGCAGTGTCGACAGCTCCGCGGGCACAGTGCCTGATACCGGCGGGAGCTCCGCCGGCAACGCCGACACAGGGGCGGACGCTGCTGGCGGCGTCGAAGGCCCGGGCGTTCTACCCGAAGCGCATGTGCAGCCGGCGCCCGAAGCGCCAATGCCAGAGGGTGGGGTGCAGTACCGAAATGCCGACGCTGACGCCGATTCCGATGGCGGGGCCCCCGGAGCCTGACACCCTTAGGTCGAGGACGGCCCTGTCGTCTCGCTGACGCGTCGTGATGGCAGAGTTCCGTTACCATTCGCGCGTGACCTCATCGAGGCCCAAGCCCGCGGCATCCCGGCCGGTGACCTGATGGAAAGCGATGGTCGCCTCGGCACCTCCGACACTGCGGCGCGCTCGAGCTCCGATACGCATGCGGTGACTACTCGGCTGGCGGGGAATGATGCAGCGAGGCCGGTGGGGGTGTCCACTGGCGTATCAGGCGGCCTGGGCGCCGGGCCGAACGGTCCGGCATGGCTGCCTACGGCTCTGTGGATAGTGTCGGGCGGGGTAGTGGCAATCGGGATCGTGCTCAGGTTCTGGACCCGTTCCGATCTATGGCTCGACGAGGCGTTGACGGTAGACATATCGAGCCTTCCCGTTCACCTGATCCCAGGCGCCCTGCGGCGCGATGGTGCCCCGCCGCTGTACTACGTGCTGCTGCACTTCTGGATGGCGATGTTCGGCACGTCGGACCTGGCAGTGCGCTCGCTGGCCGGCGTGTGCGGCTGCATAACCCTCCCGCTCGTCTGGCTGGCCGGGAAGCGCCTGGGGGGCAAGGGAGTGGGGGCCACGGGAGTGCTTCTCGTGGCCTCGTCGCCATTCGCGGTGTACTACGACACCGAGGCCAGGATGTACGCACTCGTTGCACTCCTCACGGTGCTGGGCTTCCTGGCATTGGACAGGGCACTCCGGTCACCAAGGGCCGGGAACCTCGCTGCAGTCGGGGTAGTGACCGCAGCGCTGCTGTACACCCACTATTGGGCGTTGTACCTGGTCGGCGTCACGGGTCTGTGGTTGCTGTGGCAGGCGTTCTGGGGGCCTGACCGCAGACGACGCGGAGCTCGAGCGGGGTTGGTTGCGATGGCCCTGGGAGCACTGACCTTCGTACCGTGGTTACCGATCTTCATCTTCCAGGCTCGCCATACGGGAACACCATGGGCGGTGCCGGCCAATCCAGCAGCGATCGTCCACGTCGTGACGACGTTTGCCGGTGGGCGCAGCACCGAGGGGCGGGGACTGGCGATGCTCTACTTCGCCCTTGCGGGGCTTGGGCTGTTCGGCGTTGCCAGCGGGAAGCTCAATATAGATCTGGACCTGCGGACCCGCCCTCGCGCACGTGGCCTCACGATCGTCGTGGCCGGTACCCTGGCGGCAGCCATCGTTGGCGGATATGTGAGCCACAGCGCCTTCTCGGTTAGATACGCCTCAGTTGTGTTCGTCCCTCTCATTCTGCTGGTTGCGATGGGTATAGCAACGCTTGGTGACCCCAGGATAAGGGTAGGGGTGGTGTGCGTCGCGGTGGTCTTCGGCCTCTTGTCGGCATTCCCGAACATCACTACGAACAGAACTCAGGCAGGCGAGGTGGCCGCATCGCTGGCACGCTATGGACGTCCTGGCGACGTGGTCGCCTTCTGCCCGGATCAGCTGGGACCCGCCGTGTATCGCCTGCTGCCTCACGGCCGCTACAGGGAGATCACGTTCCCGCGCGCAACGGGACCGCAGTTCGTGAACTGGATCAACTATGCGCAGGCGAGCGCGGCCGGCAACCCACGGGCCTTCGCCGGGCGCCTCGAGCACATCGGAGCCGGCGTGCATCAGATCTGGCTGGTGTGGGCACCTGGCTACCTGACGTTCGGCGCGAAGTGCCAGCAGATCGAGTCCTACCTCGCCGCGGATTCAGCCCTGAGGGGGGTTACGATGCTCGTGCCTTCGCCCCAGCAGTTCTACGAGCCCATGGGCCTCATAAGATTCGAGCAGGCGGGCAAATGAGCCGCCGCAAGCCCGGTGAGCATGCCGTGACCCGGAGAGGTGCCCTGAGCAGCAGCCACCGTCGTGCCGGCGTCTTGGCCGCTGTGGTGGGCGTGGTCGCTGTCGTGGTCATAGCAACGCTGTCACTCGGCGGTGCCAAGCCGGGATCGGCAGGCGATCCCCCTTCGGGGCCTCCCCCCTCGCCTGTGCCGCCTCCGGCCGAGATCCTGACACCGCATTCGAACATGCCCGATCCCTTCGTGCTCTATCACGACGGGCGCTACTACCTCTATTCGAGCAACTGGGGCCTCGGTGCCCCGAACGTCCCGGTGCGTGAATCGTCCTCGCTGACGGGATGGTCTCCGGCTACGGACGCGATGCCGAAGATGCCCGCCTGGGCGGTGTCGTTCTTCACATGGGCCCCCGACGTGCGCCGATACGGTCCTCACGACTACGTGCTTTATTTCACGGCCATGCGCTCGCATCCGCCGTACGACGAGTGCATCGGGGCAGCGACGGGAGCGAGCCCGGTAGGGCCATTCAAGGCCGAGGCCAGCCCCATGATCTGCCAGCTGGACGACTTCGGCTCCATAGATCCCCGTACCTTCGTGGACCACCAGGGCAGGCTGTGGATGCTCTGGAAGTCGGATAACGACCATGGAGGGGCCTCGCAGAAGCACACGTGGATCTTCTCGCAGCGCCTGGCTCCTGGCGGTCTCAGGCTGGTTGGGCCACGTTACCGCCTTCTCACGAACAATCAGCACTGGGAGGGGCCTATCGTCGAGGCGCCGGCAATGCTGTACCACGGCGGAGTTTACTGGCTTTTCTACTCGGGCAACTGGTTCAACAAGCCCGGGTACGGGATCGGGGTCGCCCGATGCGCCTCGGTGGCGGGGCCGTGCACCAAGCCGCTCGACCGACCCTGGCTGGGTTCCGGACCAGGGGGGCGCGGTCCGGGCGAGGCATCGGTGTTCGTCGGTCCGGCTGGGCACGCGTGGCTCCTCTACGGGCCATGGTGCTATGGCTGCGTGCAGAGCATGGTGCGCCCAGTGGCGATGATGGGAATCGCGTTCGATAGCTGGGGTCCGTATCCGGTCTCCCCGACGAAGTTGACCGGTTGAGCTCGCTCGGCCCGCTTAGGGCTAAGAGGTTGGCTCCGAGCTGGATTGAGAGAGGGGCGGGCGAGGGGGGCCGGTGGCCTGGGTGGGTGTCGAGCTCGTTGCGAGCAGCGTTTCCGGCATGGCTGGTGGCAAGGGTGGTGGTGGCTGCGGCGCTTGTCTCGGCGAGGATCGTCGCGCCTCATATCCACCATGGGACGGGGCTCGCAAGCTCGACGGCGAGGGCGCACGAAGGGCTCCTCGCGTGGGATGCCGGCTGGTACGAGTCGATCACCCGGGCCGGATACTGGGGAGCCGGACATTCTTCGTTGCGATTCTTTCCCCTGGTGCCTTTGCTTGCCCGTGTGGTGGCGTTCCTGCCAGGGATCGGTGCCGGCACCGGTCTGCTCATCGTGTCCAACGCTGCGGCGCTCGTTGCGGGGGCGCTCGTGTTCGAGCTCGCGAGACGGGAGACCGGCGACTGCAGCCTCGCTCGGACGTCCACCTGGCTGATAGCCCTCGCCCCACCGGCTTTCGTGCTGGTGATGGGATACAGCGAGTCGACTCTGCTGGTACTGGCTGTAGGGGTTTTCGTGCTGATGCGCACCAGGCGCAGGTCTAATGAGGGCGGGTGTCAATCGAGCGGTCCCCCGCCCAGGCGTTGGTGGCTTGTCGCGCTGCTCGGCTTCCTGGCTGGGCTGGCCAGGCCGCTCGGCGTGCTGCTCGCAATCCCGATAGCGATCGAGGCGCTACGCGGCTCGGTCGTAGGTATTCGCCTGGGCATTCGCGAGCCCGGGGGACAGGCCACCGAGCGACAGGCCACCGGGGGACAGGCCACCCGGGGACAGGCCACCGGGGGACAGGCCGCGCGCCTTGCCGCCGTTGCTTCGGCCCCGCTCGGCACTGCTGCCTACCTCGGATGGGTTGGTTGGCGATATGGCAACGCTCTCGCCCCTGTGGACATCCAGACTGAGGCCAGGCACCACGGCGGGCTGGCCGATCCGGTCACCACCGTAGCCAGAGCCTTGGCGGACCTCGTTACCGGGCATCATCTGGGGGTGGGGGAGCACGCGATATGGGTGGCAGTGGCCGTGGTGCTCCTCGTCTGGTGCCTTAGACGCTGGCCGATCTCGTACGGCGCGTTCGCGGGAGCCATAGTGGCTGTTGCGGTCACCGGGACGAACCTGGCGTCTTTCGAGCGCTATGCCCTGAGCGCCTTTCCCCTCGTTCTCACGGCCGCGGTGCTGCTCAGGTCGCGCCGCGGCGCGCGCTGGGTCGTCGTGTTGAGCGCGCTGGCCATGGGGGGCTATGCGCTGCTCGCGTTCCTGGGGTTCTACGTGCCATGAGCACCGGTCCCGATGTGGCGCTTGGCGGCGCGCTATCCTGCGCCAGGATGGAAACAGAGATAGGCGAAGACGCGAAGGTCGCGCCAGGAGGGGCAAAGCCGGCTCCAGTAGTCGTGATCGGTGCAGGACCAGCCGGTTTGACTGCCGCCTACCAGCTCGCGAAGGCCTCGGTTCCTGCGGTCGTGCTCGAGTCGGACGTCGTCGTCGGCGGCATCAGCCGCACGGTGGAGCGCGATGGCTGGCGTTTCGATATCGGGGGGCATCGCTTCTTCACCAAGGTGCAGCCGGTGGAGGATCTCTGGCACGAGATACTCCCTGCCGAGGATTTCCTGATGCGGCCACGGATGAGCCGTATCTACTACAACGGCAAGTTCTACGACTACCCGCTGCGAGCGGTGAACGCGCTGGGTAATCTTGGCATCCTAGAGGCAGCGCGCTGCGTGGGCTCGTACGCGTGGGCAAGGGTGAAGCCGCCGAAGGACCTGGGCAGCTTCGAGGGTTGGACGGTCTCACGCTTCGGGTGGCGACTCTACCGTACGTTCTTCAAGACCTACACCGAGAAGGTCTGGGGAGTTCCTGCGACCGATATCAAGGCAGACTGGGCCGCGCAGCGGATCAAGAACCTCTCGCTGTCCAAGGCCATAGCCAATGCGCTCCTGCCTCGGCGCAATCAGAAGGACATCACCAGCCTGATCGAGGAGTTCCAGTATCCGAAATTCGGGCCTGGCATGATGTGGGAGCACTGCCGTGAGCGCGCCGAAGCTCTTGGTGCCACGGTCCGGATGGCCTCGCCGGTGGTGTCTGTGCACCACGAGAACGGCTTGGCGGTGGGCGTCAGCTATCGCCACGATGGTCGCGATCAGCGATTGGATGCATCGCACGTGATCTCGTCGATGCCGCTTTCCGCTCTCGTGTACGCAATGGATCCTCCACCGCCCCCGGAGATCCTCGCCGCGGCTCGCGATCTGCATTACCGTGACTTCTTGACGGTTGCGCTGGTTGTCCCACAGCACAGGGGCTTTGCGGACAACTGGATCTATATCCATTATCCAGGTGTGAGAGTCGGGCGTATACAGAACTTCGGCTCCTGGTCCCCTCACATGGTGAAGGACGGGCATACCTGTCTCGGACTCGAGTACTTCGTGTTCGAAGGCGACGACCTGTGGGAACTG